>JAQIBQ010000518.1 GCA_027859005.1 Prolixibacteraceae bacterium
ACAGTTGAAGAAGCAGTTGTTGTTGAAGAAGTAGAAGAAACAGCTGAAGTAGTTGAAAATACTACTGAAGAAACTCCTGCTGTTGAAGAAGCTCCTGAAAAGGGCGCTGATGACAAAAAAGAAGAGTAATTCATTACTATACTTTACAAAAAAAAGGTTGACTATATAGTCAACCTTTTTTTTGTAAAGTATTTTTCTTTTATGACGCTGCTGAGGAATTCAAATAATTATTGATCCGTTCAATTAATGCTTTTGAATGAATAGGTTTCATAATATAATCATCCATCCCTGCTTCCAAACATTTTAATTTTTGGTCTCTGAACATATTTGACGTTATTGCAAATATGGGAGTTCTATGTTCTTTCTCCATTTCACGTATCTGTTTTGTAGTTTCAATACCATCTAACTCTGGCATATGAATGTCCATTAAAATTAAATCGTATTTACTTTGTTTGAACTTATTAATTGCTGATAAACCATTACTGGCAAAATCAATTTCAAAAAATCCGTCTAAACTATACTGTAATAATAGTTTATTACCCGAATTGTCATCAACAACAAGAATTTTACGCTTAACAGTCATTAAGTGGTTTTATATTTATTATGATTTTAATTTACTCTCGAAAACAAAAGTACAACCATTCTACTTAAATGTAAATAGCATAAAATGTTAAATTTGAAGTTTAAATCATCTTTCTTGATGATTTATAAATGAAATTATTCTTATTCAGAAATAAAAACAAGACAAAAACATGAGTGACGATAAACAAATAATATTTTCGATGTGGAAGGTGAGTAAAGTCTATCCACCTCAAAAACAAGTTATAAAAGACATTTCTCTATCATTCTTCTTAGGAGCAAAAATTGGTATAATCGGATTAAATGGTTCTGGTAAATCAACTTTGTTAAAGATTATTGCTGGTGTAGAGAAATCTTACCAAGGTGAAGTTGTTTTCTCTTCAGGTTATTCGGTCGGTTATTTAGAACAAGAACCTCAACTCGACGATTCTAAAACTGTTATTGATGTAGTTCGAGAAGGTGTTCAGGAAGTGATGGATATTCTTAAAGAATACGAAGAGATTAATAAAAGCTACGAGCTGCCTGAAGTATATGAAGATGCTGAAAAGATGGAAAAGATGATGAACCGTCAGGCAGATCTTCAAGAAAAGATAGATCAAACCGATGCATGGAACATTGATAATAAGTTGGAGCGTGCCATGGATGCATTGCGTTGTCCTGATGGCGATGAAAAGATCTCAGTTCTTTCAGGAGGAGAACGTCGTAGAGTTGCTTTGTGCCGCTTGTTGCTGCAACAACCCGATATTTTGCTTTTAGATGAGCCAACCAACCATTTAGATGCCGAATCGGTTCAATGGCTTGAAATGCACCTACAACAATATAAAGGGACTGTTATAAGTATAACACACGATAGGTACTTCTTAGATAATGTAGCTGGATGGATTTTAGAACTTGATCGTGGTGAAGGAATTCCTTGGAAAGGTAATTATTCTTCTTGGCTCGATCAGAAAACAAAACGCATGGCTCAAGAAGAAAAAGGGGTTTCGAAACGACGTAAAACATTGGAGCGAGAGTTGGAATGGGTGCGCATGAGTCCAAAAGCGCGTCATGCTAAATCGAAAGCTCGTCTAGGTGCATATGAATCATTAATGAATGAAGATGTTAAGGAACGTGAGCAGAAATTAGAACTTTTCATCCCAAACGGACCTCGGTTAGGACAGCATGTGATTGAAGCAAATGGAGTTTCAAAGGCATACGGTGAGAAACTTCTTTTTGAGGATCTTGAATTTATACTCCCACCCAACGGTATTGTTGGTATTATAGGCCCTAACGGTGCTGGTAAAACAACTTTGTTCCGAATGATTATGGAAATGGTGAAAGCAGATAAAGGTACTTTCAGTGTGGGCGAAACAGTGGTGCTTGGCTATGCCGACCAATCACACACCGACATCGATCCAGAGAAAACAGTTTACCAAGTTATTACTGGTGGACAAGATGAAATAATGGTGGCAGGACGTATGTTGAATGCACGTGCCTATGTGTCTAAATTCAACTTTGGTGGTGCCGATCAGGAGAAAAAATGTGGTGTGCTTTCGGGGGGTGAGAGAAATCGCTTGCATTTAGCCTTAACTTTAAAAGCAGAAGCAAACGTATTGTTGCTCGATGAGCCGACTAACGACATTGATGTAAATACCCTACGTGCATTAGAAGAAGGATTGGAAAATTTTGCTGGTTGTGCCGTTGTTATTTCTCACGACCGTTGGTTCCTCGACCGAGTTGCCACTCATATTTTAGCTTTTGAAGGCGATTCTCAGGTGAAATTCTTTGAAGGTTCTTTCTCTGAATATGAGGAAAATAAAAAGAAACGATTGGGCGATTTAACTCCTAAGAAGATAAAATATAAGAAACTGATAAAAGATTAGTGGAAAGGATTCCATCCATTAGGTGGATGGAATCACTAATCCTATCTATTGAATTCAATGATCACATCCACGATAAAAAAATGGCTTTGTATAATGGAGCCGATGTACGCAGAATAAATCATGCACTTAAAGTTTATGGATTTGCAAGTTGTGTTGCACGCAGAGAAAACTGAAAGATGAAGAAATTATTGTAGTAGATTTAGCCTCAATATTGCACGATATTGGAATTAAAGAAGCCGAGCTTAAATACAATTCGTGTAATGGACATTATCAAGAGATTGAAGGACCTCCTGTTGCTCGGCCCTTACTTCCTGATGTGATCTGAAACCAGCGATTTTGGAAGGAGCTTGTTACTTGATTGAGAACCATCATCCGTATCAAAAAATTGATGGATTGGACTTTCAGGTTTTGGTTGAAGCCGATTTTCTCGTAACTATATTTGAGAAGATCATAAGTGAACATTCAATAAGAAATATTCGTGATACATATTTCAAAACAAACACTGGTGCACTTTTTCTTGAAAGTATGTATCTGTAATCCGATTCGAAGTAGGAATAGATTATCTATCTCAGTAACTTTTTTAGGATCATTATTTCAAGGAAGAAAACTTCTCCTGATTTAGTTAATTATTTTTTTGTACTTTGATGGTTTTAATACCAAAGTATAATCGATATGAAACGTCTATTTCAATTTAGCCTATCTTTACTGATTTTATCTTTATTCATATTTGCTGGTTGTAACCCGTCTCAGAAAAAAACGGCCAAAAATAATACTAAAAAGCTAGAAGAAACCAATGCATTCAATCTGACAAGTGTAAAAGATGAAATAGTTGATCTGGTTGTTGAATTATCAAAATCGGAAGACATTGTGCCCATGTTGAACGAAGCAGGTGCTTCCTATATTTTTGATTTAACTGTGCCTCTCGAAAATGTTGAAAAGATGCTCACGCAAAGTCAAATGAGTTTTTTCTGGGGAATGGTTGTTTTCGATATGTTTTATGCCAATGTGTACAAACGTGATGATGTGCTTTTATCGGTATCGGAGATGGAGTATAAGTTTAAAATGGATCTAGGACTTGAAAAAGAACTTGCAAAACTTGAGCGCTACAATAAACGGATTAAAACGAACGAAGGGAATCCAGATTCTATTAAAGCGATTATTGATGAATCATCGGATGAGTGGTTTGCCGATATGTCGTCAAACCATCTCGATATACTGGTATATTCTTTTATCGGGAACAACGTTGAAGCCTTATATGTCTTAACGCAACTAACTTTATTGGCTAATAATAATGCTGAATTATTGACAATTATAAACGAGCAGAAAGGGCACATTTCCACACTTTTCTCATTGCTCGAACTAGTTTCTCAAGATGAGAATATTGAACCGTATTTTGATGATCTTGAAAAGGTGGCCAAACTATTTGAGGAAAAAACGGTAATTACCGAAACCGAATTAGCCGAAATTACTCCACTGATTGAAACGGTTAGGAATAAGATGATGAACTAAATAGTTATATCATTAATTTAAACGATACTATTCCTAAATGCCGAAATCGAATAAGAGCAATTGTCCTGATTAGTTTTGACCTTGGAGTTAGTTTAATGAAATAAAACAATACCAAATGATTCAACCAAAATACATCAACCACTTTAAAGCCCTTGAAACTCCTTTTTATTTTTACGATTTAGAATTGCTTCGAGAAACACTTCAAGCCGTGAAAGCCGAATCGTCTAAATATGGTTATCACGTGCATTATGCTTTAAAAGCCAATAACGATGAAGCTGTTGTTAAAACTATTGCCAATGCAGGTTTTGGTGCTGATTGTGTTAGTGGCAATGAGGTGAAATATGTTAATGATATTGGAATACCAGGAAAAATGATTGCTTTTGCTGGTGTGGGTAAAACCGATAAGGAAATAAAGGAAGCTTTAGAAATTGGGATCTTTAGTTTTAATTGTGAATCAATTCCTGAAATTGAAGCAATCAATGAGCTGGCAGGAGAGTTTGGAAAAGTGGCTCCTGTGGCCATTCGAATTAATCCGAATGTCGATGCCAAAACTCACAAGTACATTACAACTGGTTTAAGCGATAACAAATTTGGAATTAATCACTGGGATTTCGACAAAGTGGGACGCGCTTTAAAATCATTACCAAATATAAAACTCACTGGAATCCATTTTCATGTGGGTTCTCAAATAACTGATATTTCGGTTTTTGAAAAATTGAGTCTGAAGGTTAATAAAATTCAGGACTGGTTTTCGAATAATGGATTTGAATTAGAGCACATTAATTTGGGCGGTGGCTTAGGTATTGATTATAAAAACCCTCAAGAGAATATGATTCCTGATTTTAGTCGTTACTTTAAGGCAGTTCATGATAATATCATTCTAAAACCAAACCAACAATTGCATTTCGAATTGGGACGTTCATTGGTGGCTCAATGTGGTCATTTAGTAACAAAAGTTATTTTTCTTAAGAAAGGTGTAGAAAAACAATTTTTGATTGTTGATGCTGGAATGAACGATTTAATCCGTCCGTCATTGTATCAGGCTTTACACGAAATAAGTAGCTTAACTTCCAATAAGCAAGAAGAAAAGTACGATGTAGTTGGGCCTATTTGTGAATCGGCCGATGTGTTCCGTAAAGATATTATGTTGCCAGCAGTTGATCGTGGTGATCTAATTGCGATACACTCTGCTGGAGCTTATTGCCAAGTAATGGCTTCGACTTACAACATGCGCAATTTGATTAAATCATTCAATAGTGATGAATTGAGTCGATAGTTTTTAAGCGTGAATTCGATCTAAGTATTTTAGTTAGCTTGTGATTTGCCTTCAACTAAATGATACTGTTTTTTTGATCATGAATCATTAAGTCAAATAGTCAATTGTGAAAATATAGATATAGTCTCAAAAAATGTCTTTTTCCCAATAACCAATTCTTCGTCAGTATATTTATATCTGGTAAATTATAAATTAATGTCTGAATTACAGTCTTATACTATCTGTTGGTATATCGAACAAGCGTTAATTAAATTTATTCCTCAATCGATTGAGAAAAATAATATGCCATTTTTTATCTAGATGTTCATTTAATTTTACACCCAATAACTAAATTTTTCCTCTTCTTGTTTAATGTTTTTTCCTAATTTGCTTGTATTGTAAAACAACAAAATTCAACATGGGTAAAACATTTTTCTCTACAATTGCAATTGCAATTTTGTTTCTGTTCGCTTGTTCATCAAAAAGCAATTCAATAAGTAAAACGATAATACCAGAAACATACGAAAATCCAATTCTTCGAGGTTTTTATCCCGACCCTTCGATATGTAAAGTAAACGATGATTACTACATGGTGAATTCATCCTTTGAATGGTTCCCTGGAGTTCCAATATTTCAGAGTAAAGATTTGGTGAATTGGAAACAAATTGGACACGTGCTTGATCGACCAGGTCAATTGCAAATTACAGAAGGAATGGCTGCTTCAAGAGGTATTTTTGCACCTACTTTACGATACCACGAAGGGTTGTTTTACATGATAAGTACCTGTGTAGCGTGTAATGGTAATTTCTTTGTAACTGCTGAAAATCCTGCAGGACCATGGAGTGATCCTGTTTGGATTAATACTCCGGGTATTGATCCAACCTTCTTTTGGGACGACGATGGAACGTGTTGGTATATTGGAGCACACAACATTTCTGGCAAGCGTGAATGGGATGGTCAAAATGGTGTATTTATTCAGCAATTCGATTTAGAAAAGAAAGAGCTTATTGGGGAACCTGTTCAAGCTACATTTGGTCATGCCACAAATGCAGTATGGGGCGAAGGTCCTCATGTGTATAAAATTGATGGACGCTACCTACTAATGATTGCCGAAGGAGGTACAAGTTATGATCATGCAATCACTGTTTTCGAAAGTGATAAAATTAATGGGAAATATGTTCCTTCAACAATAAATCCAGTATTAACACATCGACATTTGGGTCACAACTATCCAATATTTGCTGTAGGTCATTGTGATTTTGTTCAAACGCAAAACAACGAATGGTGGGCGGTTATGTTAGCTGTTAGAACTTGTGATGGAATGAATTTATTAGGCCGTGAGACTTATCTCGTTCCAATGGAATTTGAAAACAGTTGGCCATTATTTAACCGTGGAGTTGGGAAAGTTCAGTTTGAAGAGCAACGTCCTAATCTACCATGGACACCAGTTGTGCAATATCCTGTTCGAGATGAATTTGAGAATGGCGAATTAGCGATGAAGTGGGTGTTTTTGCGCACTCCTTATGAAAACTGGTACGAGATAGCAGATAGTAAAATTACAATCGATCTGCGTCCTCAAATGATGACTAAACTTGAACAACCATCATTAGTGGCTCAACGGATTACTGAATTTAATTTCGAAGCTTTTACGAAAGTAAATTTTAAAGCCAATGCTGATAACGAAGAAGCTGGGTTTGTTGCCATTTATAACAACATGCGCAATTTCCGATTGGTTAAAACATCTGTAAACGGTAAATCAATGGTTCAATTAATTCGAGTTAAAGTAGGTCAGGAAAAATTGGTAGCTACCAAGTCGGTGGATGAAGAAGAAATTGTACTTGGAGTAAAAGCCAATAATTTAAAATACCAGTTTTATTTTGGTAAAGATAAAGCATCTTTAAAACCAATCGGCGATGTTCAGGACGCAACGGTTAATGCAAGCCAAAGTGGTATTGATTTTACAGGACCTATGGTTGGTTTTTATGCAAGTAGTAACGGTCTTCAGTCAACAAATAAAGCCGTTTTTGATTGGTTTGAATACAATGATTTACGCTAATCTTGTTATTTGAGAATATGCAATTAATGATACTATTGTATACAAATTGAACATGTTTGAATTACATATTAACCTTGGCTTTTGTCAGGGTTTTTTCATTTTTGAATAGTATCGATCCATTTTTTAAATCTATTTGTATCGATCCCAGTTTTACACTAAACAAAACTTGTCATTGTAATTCGTTTTAAATACTTAGTTGAATTAATAGATATGGCTTGCTTAAGTGCAACATTTACCCCTTTAATCAATAAAGAATTGCAACGTTTGCAGGTTTGATAATACTATAATATTCCCAAATTTGTTTTATTATAATTTCAAAGTGAAACTATTATGAAATCATTATAAAAAACAGAAGATGAGAAAAATTGTATTGAGTTTATTGGCTGTTTTATTTGTATTAACAGCGAGTGCTCAAAAATATCCTGGTTTAGCCGATACTCCTCCTATGGGATGGAACAGTTGGAACATTTATGCTTGTGACATAACTGAGCAGTTGGTGCGAGAAGTAGCAGATGCAATGGTCGATCGTGGTTTAAAAGAAGCAGGTTATGAATATGTTGTAATTGACGATTGCTGGCATGGCGAACGTGATAGCTTAGGTTTTATCACTGACGATCAAGAAAATTTTCCATCGGGAATTAAAGCATTGGCCGATTATGTTCATTCATTAGGTTTAAAATTTGGAATTTATTCCGATGCTGGTTGGACTACTTGTGGTGGACGCCCTGGAAGCCGTGGATACGAATACCAAGATGCATTAAAATATGCCGAATGGGGAGTAGATTATTTAAAATACGACTGGTGTGCAACCGATAATGTAAATGCAAAAGGGGCATACGATACCATGTTAAGAGCTTTAGCAAAAGCCGGTCGACCAATTTTATTTAGTATGTGCGAATGGGGTGATAACAAACCCTGGTTGTGGGCCAAAGACATTGGACACATGTGGCGTACGACTGGTGATATTTACGATGATTTTTATGGTGAAGACGATCACGGTACTTGGTCGTCGTGGGGTATTTTGAATATTCTCGATATGCAAGATGGACTTCGCGAATATGCTGGACCAGGACATTGGAACGATCCTGATATGATGGAAGTTGGAAACCATGGGTTATCAGTTAACGAAAGCCGTGCTCATTTTGCCATGTGGTGCATGATTGCTTCTCCGCTTATTGCCGGAACCGACATTCAAAATGCAAGCGAAGAAACAATAGAAATTCTAACGAACGAAGAAGCCATTGCAATTAATCAAGACCTATTGGGAATACAAGGATTCAAACATTCAAAAACTGATAGTCTTGAGGTTTGGTACAAGCCATTGGCAGAAGGAGATTGGGCCGTTTGTTTCTTAAATAGAGATTCAATTTCAAAAGAAATAAATTACGATTGGAAAGCTACTGTAGTTAAAGATGACTTTGCCAAACGTAATGCCAATTTTGCCAATACTACCTATGAAATAAGAGATGTGTGGAAGCATAAGAACCTAGGTAAAACAAAAAGAGCTTTAAAAACAACAGTGCCGGGTCACGACGTTTTAATGCTTCATTTATCCAACATCGAAAAATAATAATTAATAATATTTGTTGGGAATCCAATCCTAACTCCATCCAACATAACCAAATCACCCCGGCATTTTGTCGGGGTTATTTCACGAAAATAAATACAAGTCATTTTCTTAATCATTATAATTTTGTTCTTTCGTAAGAATACAATTTAGTTCGTTCTGATAGAGATTTATATCGGTTTCACACTTAATCTCTATTATGGTATGAAAATATTCACAAGATTGCTTTACAAATAATACCCTCATTAAAGTGATATGATCAACCTTTAGATAAATTACACACCTATTTTTGTATCTGGTTCAGAATAGTCAGACATTTATGGGTAGTATTATAAATTAACCTATTTAACGATCAAAAATCGAAAGAGTATTTATCAAGGAAACATTGAATTGATTCTATGTTTTTGATTTTCGTTTGACAAAAATTTAGAACACATGAAAAAAATCTTTTTTTTATTTTTAGTACTGCTGGCATCGGTAGTTTTAAACTTAGCCAATGCAAGTGTATTTCATTTTAACACATTGGGGTATTTGCCCAATGAACCAAAAGTAGCTTCAATTTCAAAAAGCTTTGAATCTTTTGAATTGATTAATGTTGAGACTAATTCTTCTGCTTTTAAAGGTGAAGCAAAAGGGCCTTATGGACAGGAAGATGTTAAAACTACGGTTTGGTTGGCTGATTTTTCATCAGTAACATCAAATGGAACCTACCATTTGAAACTTAATACTGGAGAAACTTCCTCCAATTTTAATATTGCCAACGATGTATACAACTTTGCCTTTAAAACAGCCATGCGTGGTTTTTATTTGTGGCGTTGTGGATCAGCAGTTGAAGGTGACCATAACAACGATAATTTTGAACATGAAATTTGTCACATGCAAGACGGTTGGCTCGATTCAATTGGTATTGCCGATCAACAAAAAGACGGTACAGGTGGCTGGCACGATGCGGGTGATCATGGCAAATACATTGTTAATGCTGGAATAACTGTAGGTATGATGTTTATGGCTTGGGATCAGTTTAACGAGCAATTGAACGACTTTGATTTTGACTTGCCCGAAACTGCTTCAGGGTATCCTCAGTTTTTAAAAGAATTAAAATGGGAATGCGACTGGATTTTAAAAATGCAGTATGCAGATGGATCGGGTAGAGTAAGCCACAAACTTACCCGTCAGAGTTTCTCAGGTTTTATTATGCCCGAAGACGATGTTGAAAAAAGATATTTTACTGATTGGAGTACTGCAGCTACAGCCGACTTTGTTGCAATGATGGCACAAGCAGCCCGATACTTCAAACCCTACGATAAGAAATACGCCAAAAAATGCCTGGAGGCTGCTAAAATTAGTTACAAGTTTTTGCAAGATAATCCGGAGCACAAACGTTTTTCTCAACATTTTAGAACTGGAGGTTACCAATCACACGATGCCGATGATCGTATATGGGCTGCAGCCGAAATGTGGGAAACTACGGGTGAAAAACAATTTCTTAAGGATTTTGAACTACGCTTAGATGCTTTAGAAGATATGGTTGATGAAAATTGGGATTGGGGCAATGTGAAAAATATGGGTGTTTTTACTTATATTTTATCTGAACGAAAAGGTAAAAACCCAGCTTTACTTGAAAATGCAAAAACATCGGCAATTCAAATTGCTAATTCTATAGTCGCAAAAAGTGAGGATGATGTTTTCAATCGTCCATTTGGAGGAAAATATTATTGGGGATGTAACGGTACCATTGTTCGACAAGTATTAAACTTGTATGTTGCCAATGAAATTCAACCCAATGCTAATTATAAAACAACATCGCTCGATGCTATACACCACATTTTTGGACGGAATGTGTATGCTCGTTCCTTTGTTACCGGATTAGGAAATAATCCACCAATGAATCCACATGATCGACGTTCGGGAGCCGACAATGTTGAAGCACCATGGCCTGGCTACCTTGTTGGTGGAGGTCAGAATGCTACCAATTGGGTAGACGAAGAAGCAAGCTATTCAACCAACGAAATAGCCATTAATTGGCAGGCAGCATTAGTTTATGCTTTAGCTGGATTTGTTGAGTAATGCTCATGTGGGGGTTATGTAGAAATGAATTGATAAAACTATTAATTATATAATCTATGAAAAAGAATTTTTTAAAAATGGGAATCGTCTTTTCAATAATGGCAATGGTTATGCCGTTGAAAGGACAAATTCAACAAATGGGAACGTTGAATGAACCTGTCGATATTAGTGTCGATTTCAAAAGTTTTACAAACACCTACTATTTTGCCAATGAATTAAAGGATTTCGATCCTGTAACGGCATCGGGTAAAGTGGAATATTTGCGTCATGAATATTCAACACGCCAGGCTTTCAATAACATGTTGGCTTCATTAGTACCAGTAGAAGCAAATGAGTTTCCAGGTATTGAATACGAAGCAAAACCAAATTTACCGTTCGACATCGATTTTGTTTCACCTCGAACAGTGAGAATAAGAATGAACAGTGGTTCTGATTACACAAGCGACGATCCTTCGTTGATGTTGGTAAATGGAACTGCTCCTAGCGATGATTCTTGGAAATATTCAGCTGTTGAAGGCGGTCATAAATATTCCAACGAATTTGGTAGTATTACTGTTTTGGAAAATCCATGGAGAGTTGAACTTAGAGACGAGAACGGAAAGCTACTAACTAGTACCAACCATGCTTCCGATAACCTTGATAAAACTTATACGCCAGTAATGCCGTTTAGTTTTGTGCGTCGTGCTTCGGATTATTCACGTAGCTTTTCAGCAACTATGTCGCTTACCCCCGATGAAAAAATCTTTGGATTAGGCGAATCGTATACTAACTTTAATAAACGCGGTTCGAGTGTTGTTTTGTATACCGACGATGCCAATGGAATTCAAAACGAATCAATGTATAAACCAATTCCATTTTACATGAGTAGTAATGGTTATGGAGTTTTTATGCATACTTCAACACCAATTACTTGTGACTTTGGTAAATATTTCAGCGGCGTTCAACAACTAATGATTGGCGACGAAACACTTGATCTATTTTTCTTCCTTGGCGAACCTAAAGAAATATTGGATGCGTATACCGATTTAACAGGAAAAGCAGCAATGCCACCACTTTGGTCTTTTGGATTCTGGATGAGTAGAATTACTTATTTCTCAGAAGATGATGGTCGTACAGTTGCTAAAAAGTTGCGTGAGAACAAGGTTCCATGCGATGTAATTCATTTCGATACTGGTTGGTTTGAAACCGATTGGCGTTGTGATTATAAATTCTCAGAATCACGTTTCGATGATCCGAAGAAAATGATTAGCGATTTAAAAGACGAAGGTTTCATGACTTGCTTATGGCAATTGCCTTATTTCGTTCCTAAAAACTCTCTATTCAAAGAAATTGTTGAGAAAGGCTTGTATGTAAAAAATGCAAAGGGAAATCTTCCTTACGAAGATGCTGTACTCGACTTCTCGAATCCTGAAACAGTAAAATGGTACCAAGCAAAAATTGCTGGTTTATTAGAATTAGGTGTTGGTGCAATTAAGGTCGATTTTGGTGAAGCTGCTCCACTAAGTGGATTGAAAGCTTCGGGTAAAACGGGTTTTTACGAGCACAATTTGTATCCTTTGCGTTACAATAAAACGGTTTCCGATATTACTCAAAAAGTAAATGGCGAACGTATTATATGGGCGCGTAGTACATGGGCCGGAAGTCAGCGTTATCCATTACATTGGGGAGGCGACCCAGCCAATACCAATACATCAATGGCTGCAGGTTTACGTGGCGGTTTGTCAATTGGTCTTTCAGGATTCACTTTCTGGAGTCACGATATTGGTGGTTTTGTTCAAGCTTGTCCCGAAGATTTATATGCACGTTGGACTCCTTTCGGGATGCTAACTTCTCATACACGTAGTCACGGTGCGCCACCAACAGAACCTTGGGAATACAGTAAAAATTTCCTAAATGGATTCCGCGATGCAACCAACATGCGTTACGAGTTAATGCCTTACATTTATGCACAAGCAAAATATTCATCGGAAAATGGATTGCCAATGTTGCGTGCATTATTTGTAGAATATCCTGAAGATCCCGGTGCTTGGTTAGTCGATAATCAGTACTTATTTGGATCCGACATATTAGTAGCACCTTTGTTTACAAGTGTTACTTCCCGCGATGTTTATTTGCCGGGTAAAGGCAATTGGATCGATTACCAAACAGGTAAATCTTATGCTGCTGGTTGGAATCACATCGATGCAGGTGCAATACCAATTGTAATGTTGGTAAAAGAAGGTGCTGTGATACCTCACATTAAATTAGCTCAATCTACTCGTTTTATGGATTGGTCTAAAATTGATTTGAAAGTGTACGGTGAAGAAGGTAAAGGATTAATTTGCTTGCCTTCCGATAATGAATTGAAAACCCTTGAAGTAAAAGGTGGCGTTTTAGTTAGCAACCCTACTGAAGGAACAACATACAAAGTAATCAAGTAATTGATTTTTTATTAAAAAAGGATTCCATCTCTATTTTAAAGATGGAATCTTTTTTTTTGTTGACATATATAACTATTCAATTTCTTCTTGTTCTCTTTTATTTTTAATGGCTTGTACATATTCGGTTGGGGTTTTCCCAAACTCTTTACTGAAGCATTTACTGAAGTATTTAGGGTCGCTAAATCCAACCATGTAGGCAACTTCGGCAATTTGGAAATGTTCCTTTTCTAATATTTGAGCAGCTCTTTTTAGTCGGTGGGTTTTCACAAATTCTACTAATGACATTTTGGTTAACGATTTCACTTTTTTAAGTACCGTTGAATGGCTAAGGTTCATTTTCTCAACCATTGCAGTAACATCAAAATCGGCTTCAGATAAATGCTCGTCAATCACCTCATTCATTTTTGTAAGAAACTTCTCGTCGTTCGAAGAAATTTGAATATCGCGTGGTTGTAGTAATATTTGTTTGCTAAATATATCAACCAGAAGTTTGCGTGTTGAAAGCAATTGTTCTATTTGTGATTTAAGTACGTCAATTTTAAAGGGTTTGCTAACGTATAAATCGGCACCACTTTTATACCCTTCTATTTTTGCTTCGTCGGCAGCTTTTGCAGTTAAGAGTATAATGGGAATGTGTCTTGTTTTGTCGTTTTGTTTTAAATTCTGGCACAATTCAATGCCATCTGTATTGGGCATCATCACATCCGAAATAATTAGTTTAGGTAGAATTTCAAGTGCCTTCTCGCAACCTTTTTGTCCATCGTACGCAACACTTACGTTGTAATTTTCGGAAAGGTTGCGTGCAAGGTAGTCGCTCAGATCTTTATCGTCTTCGACCACTAACAACGAAGGTAAGTCTTTGCTTTTTCCTTCATTTATATTTGAATTGCTTTGGTGCTCAAAATCTTCGGTCAAATTATTTAAAGCCGTTTCAGGGTGTATGGTTTGAGCCGCAATCTGACTTTCTTTTACATGTTCATCGCCAACAGGTAAATAGAATGTAAACGTAGAGCCTTCGCCTATTTTGCTGTGGGTTTCGATTTTACCTTTCAATAAATCGATGTATTCTTTTACAATTGATAACCCAATTCCTGAGCCTGCTAACTCCTTTTTAGGTTTATGTTTGCTTTGGTAAAAACGGTGGAAAATGGTTTGTATTTCGTCGCTTGGTATGCCAGGCCCGGTATCCGAAACTTCAATGCAATACCATTGTTTATTTTCTTTTGACTCTTTCTTTTTCCAACGTTCAATTTTACTCGTTTCTGGGACATGTTTGAAAATGCGAATCGTAATTTGTCCTTTCGAAGGAGTAAATTTGTACGCATTCGAAATTACATTGTATATAGCTGTAGTTAACAATTCTGAATCGACCCAAAATTTTTCATCCTCGTTAAGTTCTGAATTAAAACGTAGGGTAATTTCTTTATTCAGCGCTTTTTGAAGGAAGAAACCTGTAATTTCCTTTAAAAATTTAACCACATTCACTTCAGAGTATTGAGGCTCAATTCCACCTTTGTCAATTTTTCGAAGTTGTAATAATTGGTTGGTTAGTTTTAATAAACGATTGACGTTTTTAGAGACCAATTGTAGACTGTTTTTTGATTTTTCATCAATGTTTCCTTTTGAAATTACATCTTCTAAAGGGTTGCTGATGAGCGTTAATGGAGTTCTGATTTCATGCGAAATATTGGTGAAGAATCGCATTTTAGCTTCGGTATTTTCAATCAAATTTGAACGTTCAATGTGCTCAATTAATAATCGGTTTTTATCGGATACCCCAATTAGTGTATAGCGGCGGAAAAGTAGCAGCCCAATTACAGCGATCGCCAAATAAATGGCATATGCCCAAGGATGACGCCAGCTTGGTGGGTTAACTTCAATTATAAGTTCATTTGGTTTTTCGTTCCAAATTCCATCGTTATTCGAAGCTTTCACTTGAAAAATATAATCGCCTTCCCATAGGTTTGTATACGTTACTGTATGTTCATTTGCGTTTAAATACCTCCATTCATCGTTAAATCCTAGAAGGCGATAGGCATAGTGTACACCTTCAAGATTCGCGAAATGCATGGCTGAAAACCCCAACGAAAATTCTTTATGTTTGCTGCTAAGTGTAATTTTTTCGGCTAAGGAAATATCTTTTTCTAGAATTACTTTGCCGTTCACTTTTTGCTTGGGCATTACAATTGTATTCGATACTTTGAGGGTAGAAATTACTGTATTTGAAGGTTTCGTATTGCTTGTAATTTCAGAAGGGGAGAAGAACGATAATCCGTTAACTCCGCCAAAAAATAATTTGTTATCTGGCGATGAATAAAAAGCATTGGAATGGAACTCGTTACTTTGGAGGCCATCGTTTGAGTTGTAGTTTTTGAATGTGTTGGTGTTTTTATTGAACATTGAAAGGCCTTTGGTAGTACTAATCCAAAGGTTTCCATCTCTGTCTTCTTCTATTCCATAAATTAGATTTGCAGCAAGTCCATCGGCCTCGGTGTACGATTCAAATTTAGCTCTACCTTTTTGTAATTCTTTTAAGGCTAGGGGGTCGGAATATAAATCAAGTCGGTTTAATCCACCACCTGTTCCAATCCAGATAACATCTTCTGAATCTTGGAATATACAATAAACATCGTTATGTAAAATGCTTTTATCTGAATCGTGTTCAAAGGAAATAAAGTTGTTGTAGCCTTGTTTAATTAATTCAAGAGGAATAATATTTAATCCACGCCCTTTTGTTCCTACCCACAAATTTCCTCTGTTGTCGTCAAAAATAGAGAGGATAACGTTGCCACTTAATGTACGTGAGTCGTTAGGCTGATTGGCGTATAAGTTGATTGTATCTTTCTTCGTGTCGATAATTCCAAGACCTTTTCCCCAAGTACCTACCCAAATACTTTGCTCTCTATCTTGATGAAGTGCAAAAGGATAACCTCCAGTGTAGTATTGTTTGAAACCTAAATCCTTTCGATATGCTACTAAGCTATTGGAGGCAGTTCCAATCCATAATATGTCTTTTTTATCGAGCAGTAATGATATTATTTCGCTTGATGAACGGCCATCACTGTTAGGAATTTCAGGTATATGATCAGTAATTATTGTATTGTCGGGTAGGAATTCGAGATAGTTTAAACCATTATAGGCGGCTCCCACCCATACAATATTGTCTTTTCCAGTAATTGCAGTTATTAAATTTGATGTGAGGTTACGTCCTGCATTTGAATTATTTTCAAGGTGGTTGAATTTCTTTCTAAATAAATCGAGAGTAACAACACCACGGCTTTCGGTACCTAACCATAATACACCCGATCTGTCGATAAGCATTGAGTTAATAATATTATCGCCTAGTTTATTCGACATTGTTTCGTCGTTATTGTATACGGTAAAAGCTCCATCATTATTGAATGTAATTAAACCCGAACCGCGAGTTGCAACCCACATATTTCCATTGCTATCACATTTTAATCGTTCAATCCAGTTGGCATTTAACTTTTTCCATTTAGGATTTGAATTATTGAAAAAATACTTTGAAGTAATTTCTTCACCTTCAA
This sequence comes from Prolixibacteraceae bacterium, assembly GCA_027859005.1. Lineage (GTDB taxonomy): Bacteria > Bacteroidota > Bacteroidia > Bacteroidales > Prolixibacteraceae > Roseimarinus. The sequence goes on from JAQIBQ010000518.1 coordinate 16,864, forward strand.
TTGTGAGTTTAGCTAATCCTTCTGAAGTTGCTACCCATAAGTAGTTGTTGTGATCCCATTCAAGTGCATTTACTTTTGCTTGTATCAGGCTTTCTATGTTCACTTGAGTAAACGATAAATCCTTCGATCTAAAAATGAAAAGACCTTTAAACGTTCCAATTAAATACGTTTGATTTTGGATCTGTTTTATGGTTATCGCAGAATACATTTCTCGATCGAATGGTAGGATTGAACCTTTTGGATCGAGGTAAACAGATTTTTTAGAAATATTTGTAAATGTATAACTGAATTTTTTTGATGAGTTTGGAATACCTTTGAATAATCCTTGTGTGGTGCCTACCCAAATCGATCCATCATCACATTGTTCAACAAAACTTACCGTACCATCGGGCGTTTTAAGATTATCGTAGCGTATAAATTTATTTTCTTCTTTAATAAATAAATTCAATCCACCTCCACGAGTACCAACAAATAGATTTCCGAGAGAATCTCCAGAAAGGAAAATTATCTCGTTGTTACTAATTGAATTGGGGTTATTAAGTTCATTTTTATAGGTCGTAAAGTTATATCCATCCATGCGGTTTAGGCCATCTTTTGTTCCTAACCAAATAAAACCTTGTGCATCTTGAGTAATTGAAAGTACCGACGATTGAGATAAACCCTTGTGAGTAGAATAGGTATTGAAACGCAAATTTGAAAAAGTTTCTTTTTCAATTCCAAATACAGTAGTTGAAATAATGATTAGTACAACAAATGCTAGTAAGGTTTTGACTTTTGACATATAAGTTGTTTTAAAAAAATGAACTAACAAAGATAAAGAATTATAAGAGAGTAATAAGCCTAAAGATAAAATGAATAAGTTTCATGCAACCGATTGCAGATAATAAAAGTGTTTGTGTATATTTGCTTCGTTTTATCATTAGAATGAATTTTGAGTAGAGAAGTAACTATATACGATATTGCAAAAGAACTTAATCTATCGGCATCTACTGTTAGTAGAGCCCTTAAGGATAATCCTGCAATTAATAATGAAACCAAGAAACGTGTCAGATCTTGTGCTGAAAAAATGGGGTATCGGAGCAATACATTTGCAAGTAACCTACGTACACAACGAACGAACACAATTGGTGTAATTGTACCTCGACTTGATAGTAACTTTATGTCGGCATGTTTGGCAGGTATGGAAGAAGTTGTTAACGACAAGGGGTATAATATGATTATCACCCAATCGCATGAGTCATTAGCAAAGGAGGCTCAAAATGCAATAACAATGTTCAATAATAGAGTTGATGGCGTAATTGCTTCTTTAACCATAGAGGATAATAATATTGATCATTTCAGTCGATTTAAAGATAAAAATGTGCCAGTTGTTTTTTTCGACCGAGTACCAGAGAAAACAAATAATGCTTGTTTTGTAATTGAAAATCATAAAGCGGCTTATACTGCAACAAAGCATCTGATTGAGCAAGGCTGTAAAAACATATTGCATCTAACACTCAAAACAAAATCAAATGTTTACCTCGACCGAATTGAAGGTTTTAAAACAGCTATTAATGAGGCAAATTGTAGTGGCGATATAGTTTATTTGGAGAGTTTGAATTTAGAATTTGGCGAAAAAATAATTCCTCAAATTCTAAAAAGGAAGGAGCAACCCGATGGTATTTTTGTTGCTAACGATATGGCTGCAGTTGGCTGTCTATTGGCTCTTCAAAAAGAAGGCATTAACGTTCCAAATGATATTGCAATTGTTGGTTTTAACAACGATCCTGTATCTACCATTGTGCATCCTCAACTAACTACAATTTCTTATTCTGGTAAAGATGCAGGTATTCTGGCAGCTAAAAGTTTAATTGATTATTTAAACAACGAGAGTGAGGAAGGAAGTTCAAAAAAGGTTGTACTCAATACTCAATTGATTGAGAGAGCTTCATCAAAAAGAAAATAAACCTAAAAAATATACACAAATGAAAAGCTTTAAGTTTTTGTCGCTTTTTATCATAGCGATATTATCTTTTTTACTTTGTAATGCTGAAGATGGTTACGATCTTTGGTTAAGGTATGTTCCTATTGAGAATGCTCAACTTTTAAGTAGCTATCAAAGTAAATTGCAAAGTGTTGCTGTAACCGGTAACTCATCAACATGCAATGTAATTAAAGATGAAATAGCTAAAGGCTTCTCAGGACTGTTAAAACTCGACATTGAAGTTTCAGATACATGGGACAAGCAAAGTATACTGATAGGTACTTCTGCTACTTCTACTGAAATAAGTCAATTGAATATTACCAACGATCTTTCAAATGAGGGATATGTAATTTCAACTCAGGAAATAAATAATACTAAAAGCATAGTTATAGCAGCAAAAACCGATGTGGGTACTTTGTATGGTACTTTTCATTTTTTAAAACTTTTGCAAACGAATCAATCAATCGACAATTTAAATATTGTTGAAAATCCTAAAACAACACATCGATTATTAAATCATTGGGACAACCTTGATCGAACAGTTGAGCGTGGATATGCTGGATTCTCAATTTGGGATTGGCATAAATTGCCAGACTATATCGATCCTCGATACAAAGATTATGCTCGCGCAAATGCTTCAATTGGAATTAACGGTTCGGTAGTTAGTAATGTAAACTCAAATGCATTAATACTAACGCCTCAGTATTTGAATAAATTAAATGGTTTGGCTAAAGTTTTTCGGCCCTATGGAATAAAAGTATACTTAACAGCTCGCTTTAGTGCACCTATTGAAATTGGTGGATTGAAAACGGCCGATCCATTAAACAGAGAAGTTCAGCAATGGTGGCAATCAAAAGTGGATGAAATATATTCTATCATTCCCGACTTTGGTGGTTTCTTGGTTAAAGCAAATTCCGAAGGTCAACCTGGGCCTCAAGATTACGACCGGTCACATGCCGATGGTGCCAATATGTTGGCAAAAGCAGTAGGTAAATATGGTGGTGTTATAATGTGGAGAGCTTTTGTTTATAGTCATGAAGTGCCAGACGATAGAGCCAAACAAGCCTACGCAGAGTTTAAACCACTTGATGACGAATTTATGGACAATGTTTTTGTTCAAACAAAAAATGGTGCCATCGATTTTCAACCACGCGAACCATTTCATCCTTTGTTCGGTGCTCTCAAAAAAACACCGATTATGATGGAATTTCAAATCACGCAAGAATACCTTGGTTGTGCTACACACTTGGTTTATTTGGCTCCACTCTATAAAGAAGTGTTAGATGCAGATACCTATGCCAAAGGAAAAGGGTCAACGGTTTCGAAAGTAATTGATGGTTCACTTTATAACCATAAATATTCAGGAATGGCTGGCGTTTCAAACATAGGAAACGACAGAAACTGGACCGGTCACCCCTTTGCTCAATCGAACTGGTATGCATTTGGTCGTTTGGCCTGGAATCCCGAATTAACTTCTGAAAAAATTGCTGATGAATGGTTGCGAATGACCTTTACCAATAATTCAACTTTTATTCAAACAGTAAAACCTTTAATGTTGAATTCACGCGAATCTACAGTGAATTATATGACTCCACTTGGACTCCATCATCAAATGGCTTGGGATCATCATTGGGGACCTGGCCCTTGGGTGAATATTGGTCGTCCAGACTGGACTTCGAAATATTACCATCGTGCCGATTCTCTTGGTATTGGTTTTGATCGTTCTTCTACTGGAAGCAATGCTACTGAACAATATTTTCCAGAAGTACGCGATCGATTTAACAATGTTGAAACTTGTCCTGAAGAATTTTTGTTATGGTTCCATCATTTGCCTTGGGATTATAAAATGAAATCGGGAAATAGTTTATGGAACGAACTCTGTGAAAAGTATTATCAGGGTGCTGCCGATGTTCAACAAATGCAGAGAGATTGGGATAGCATTGAAGCTTTGGTTGACGAAGAACAATATGATCATGTAAAACAATTGCTTGCAATTCAGGTAAATGAAGCTATTTGGTGGCGTAATTCAATGTTGTTGTATTTTCAACAATACTCAAAGTTGCCTATTCCAGAGAAGTATGAAAAGCCAACTAAAAGCTTAGAATATTATCAAAATTTAAAATTCCATTTTGTGCCGGGTATCTAAATTTTCTCCCAACTCTCTGAAGGGGGAGTTAGGAGAGGGTGAATAGAACTCTTTTCAATGGAATATTAGAATGGTTACAATAATTTAGTAGTAATTTTTAAAGTCCCCTTTAGGGGATATAGGGGTAAAGAAAATGAGTTATATCGATACGCTTTTTGCGTTAGAAGGGAAAGTTGCAGTAATCACTGGTGGAGGAGGCGTATTGGCTTCAGAAATTGGAAGTGGATTATCAAAAGCAGTTGTTAAAATTGTGTTTTTAGATATTAACGAAGAAGCTGCAGTTGAAGCTGCAAATCGTATCGTAGAAAAAGGTGGCGAAGCAACAGGCTTAAAAACAAATGTACTTGAATTAGATGCCCTCAAGGCAACCCGAGATGTTGTACTTGAAAAATACGGGAAGGTAGACCTCTTGTTGAATGCCGCTGGAGGAAATATGCCAGGAGCAACAATTTCTCCTGATAAAACGATATTCGATTTAGATGTTTCTGATTTAGATAAGGTAACAAGTTTGAATTTCAATGGGACTGTTTTGCCTTCAATGGTATTTGGCGAAGTAATGGCAAACCAACGCTCAGGTAATATCATTAACATTTCGTCGATGGCAGCTTTACAGTCTATTACACGGGTGGTTGGCTATTCTGCAGCCAAAGCTGCAGTTTCAAACTTTACATCGTGGATGGCCATGGAACTGGCATTGAAATTCGAAGGATCGGTTCGTGTAAATGCTATTGCACCTGGATTCTTTATTGGCAATCAGAACAGAGCCTTACTTACTAATCCCGATGGATCTTATACCGAACGAGGACAGCAAGTAATTAATAAAACTCCAATGGGACGTTTTGGAAAAGCTAACGAATTGGTTGGTGCAATCATGTTTCTAAGTAGCGAAGCGGCAACTTTTGTAACGGGTGTAGTTTTACCAATTGATGGTGGTTTTAGTACCTATAGTGGAGTTTAAAAACAAGTCATTAGCCAATAGTCATTAGAAAATAACTAATGACCATTGACCATTGACCAATGACTAAAAATATGAAATTTATTTATTCGTGGCGATGGTTTGGTCCAAACGATCGTATTAAACTTAATGAAATTCGTCAGGCGGGTGCAACTGGAATTGTTTCGGCTTTGCATCAAATACCTGTTGGCGATGTGTGGTCTAAAGAAGCCATTCTAAATAGAAAGAAAGAAATAGAAGATGCAGGTCTTACTTGGCAAGTAGTGGAAAGTTTGCCAGTAAGTGAAGACATCAAAAAGATGAGTGGCAACCATTTGCTCCATATCGAAAACTATAAAACATCTATTAAAAATTTGGCAGAATGTGGATTAAATACCATCTGTTATAATTTTATGCCAATACTTGACTGGTCTAGAACCAAACTTAAGCTGGATGTTGGAGATGGTACTTATACTTCGGGTTTTGAATTAGCCATGTTTGCTGCTTTCGATATTTTCATTTTAGAACGAGAAAATGCCAAAAATGATTATTCAGAAGAGGTAATAGCTAAAGCACAAGAATACCTTTTCAATCTCGATGATGCGAAAGTTGCAGAATTAAAAGATACTATTTTATACGGATTGCCTGGTTCCTTAGAAGCATATACACTTGAAGAGTTTCGAGCCATGCTCAATACCTACAAAGGAATTGATAGACCAAAACTCAAAGCACATTTGAGTTCTTTCCTAAATCAAGTTGTTCCAATTGCTGAAGCTAATAATGTGAAAATGGCAGTACATCCCGACGATCCACCATGGAATTTGCTAGGATTGCCGCGAATTGTAAGTACCGTTGATGATTTGCAAGAAATTGTTGAAATGATTAAATCACCATCGAACGGAATTACATTGTGTACTGGTTCGTTAGGAGTTGGACATTTTAACAAGTTACCTGAAATTGTAAAAGCTCTTGCTCCCAACATTCACTTTGTTCATTTACGAAATGTGGTACGAGATAGTGACTTGAATTTTCAGGAAGATACTTTTTTTGAAGGCGATATTGATATGATAGCAACGGTAAAAGAATTGATTAAAGAAGGGAAACGCCGCGAAGCCGAAACCGGAGAACAATGGGTTGTGCCTTTGCGCCCCGATCATGGTCATCAGATGCTGGCCGATTTGGGTCAAGAAAATTATCCGGGATACAGCCTTTACGGTAGAATGAAAAATTTAGCTGAAATTAAAGGCCTTACTTTAGGTGTTATCAATCTGATGAAATAAAATATTTTTTTATTTTTTCGGGAAGAGTACATTTGCTTCTTCCCGAAGAATTTATACCATTTACCACAATGAATGAGCCATATTCTTTCATTCTTTTGGGTTTATGCTTCGTTAAAAATATCGCCGTAGCTATGGCTATGCCTATGTTTTTTGCCTAGTCTAAACCCAAAATATCTAAAACAATTTATAGCTCATTTATTATCGCAAATGGTATTACTTCAATATTTGTGGTTTTGTAATTATAAGTTTGAATTACTTACTTATCATTCTGAAATGAAACCATACAACCATGAAAACACTTCTACTATTCGATTCTTATTTTGGGAATACCGAGAAAATTGCTAGAGCAATAGCTGAGGCATTTATTGCTGAATCAGATTTTGTAATTAAACGAAGCAGCGATGTAACTGCCAATGAGCTTTACGACTAACCTGAGTTCGATTTAAATTTTCGAATTCAGATTGAAATAAAAAGCTGATATACAAGGCATTTTTTTAAGGAATAGCGAGCTATTGCGAAAAAAAATAACGTAGGAGATCAGGTTTTTATTCAAAGATTAGATTTTATCGCTTATAAACAGCAATCTTCTTCCTGTAAATCACTATTTCTAAGCGTTCTGAATCAAAAAATTTACGTCGAACTCAGGTTGCTATCAACTCTTAATAGTAGGTTCCCCCACAAGAGGTTTTCAACCCACAGAAGGTATTGCCAAATTGATTAAAGCAATACCCAAAGACGCACTTCGAGAAATCAAAATTGCGGCTTTTGATACTCGTATTGCACTAGAAACAATCAATTCAAAGGTTTTAAAGAAAATAGTACATACTGGAGGTTATGCTTCAAAACCTATTGCCAAAAGATTAGTAAAGAAAGGAGCGCAACAAATTGCTGAACCGGAAGGTTTCATCGTGTTAGATAACGAAGGACCACTAAAAGAAAATGAACTTACTAGAGCAAAGGCTTGGGGAAAATCAATTTTAGAAAGCTGCAGTTAACGTTTCTTCTTTTTCTTCTTCTTCCTTATTGATACCGATTCTGCTTCGTCTTTTAAAAGCATTTGCCAGTTATCGTTATGCTCATTGGTAAAGTCAATAGTTTCAACGTAATCCGATTTGCTAATTTCCAGTTCATCGATCGAACCACCAATGTATTTTTCAATGTCAGCAAGTAATTCTTTTTCTTCTGTGCTACAGAATGAAACAGCATTTCCCTTTTGATTGCCACGTCCGGTTCTACCAACACGGTGAACATAGTTTTCATCTTTATCAGGTAAGTCGTAATTCACTACAAAATCTACATTTGGAATATCAATACCACGAGCACTAACATCGGTAGCAACCAACATTTTTACTTCACCTGTACGAAAAGCATTCATGGCTTCGTCACGTTCTGTTTGAACTTTATCGCTGTGAATAGTAACGCTGGTAATATTTACACGTTGCATAGCTTTTAGAACTCTTTCGGCTCGAACTTTTGTACGTACAAAAACCAAAATTTTACTCTCTGGGTTTTCGTTTACCATTCTTTCAAGGAAAAAACGTTTGTCGTCCATTTCAATGTGCGCCACATGGTGGGTTACATTTTTTGAAACCGGATTTTTAGGTGAAATCTGAATTCGAATAGGGTTGTTAACCAATGAATACGCCAACTTCTTAATTTTGGGACTTATAGTTGCCGAGAAATAAAGTGTTTGACGCTTTTTGGGCAAGTATTTAATTAGGTCCATTATGTCTTTATAAAAACCTAAATCGAGCATTTGATCTGCTTCGTCAATTACCAATATTTCGGCTTTCCATAAATGCAGGTGTTCTTGATTTACTAAGTCGAAAATACGGCCAGGAGTTGCAACCAATACATCAACTCCTTCTTTCAGTTTTTTAATTTGTGGTTCTTGATCTACTCCGCCAATTATTACCGTTGAGGTAATCCCAGTGTTTTTTGCTAAGGCATTAAATACGCCATTAATTTGCTTTGCTAATTCGTGAGTTGGAGCCATAACCAAACATCGAATTCCATCTTGCTTTTTCTTATTCTGTATTAAAATGTCTAAAATTGGAATAACAAAAGCAGCAGTTTTTCCTGTTCCTGTTTGAGCAATAGCAAGCACATCCTCGCCATCTATTACATGTGGAATTGTTTTATACTGGATATCGGTTGGGCGTTTAAAATTAGCGATTTCCAAATTTTTCTTTAGCTGTTCGGCTAAACGATAGGCTTCAAACTTCATAGTGTAATTTTCTGCCGCGAAGATACAACTTCCTATATTAAAAGATGCAGCTAATTTACCTGTTTGTACAAAAGGATTATATCGGTTTAATTGTGAGAGATAGCTGCTGTCTTTTTTTATACTAAAAACTGCTTGTTCGTCTATATTTCACTGCTAATTGTCGGCATTTACTTGTGCTGAAGGTAAATTTATATTAGTTGACTTACACGAATTTAAATGTTGACCATTGATATTATTTGTTTTATCATAAATAAAAATGCATTCGTGGAATAGGCTACGTTATTGCCCAATAAAAGACAATAAAGTCTTATATTTGTAGTGTAAACGAAAAACAAAAAGATATGTTATACTTATTAATCGCAGCAGGAATATTTATGGTAGCAGTAGGTCTTGCTTTAGTCAAAGAGGAAAGAGATAATTCAATTTCTTAAGTGTAGATAAAAATAATCTAGTGCCGTTTATCGGTCAAACATACAATAGCCCATAGAAAGGGCTATTTTTTTGTTTTTAATTTTTTGGTTAATGCATGATGTCATGAGTCACAATAGCCTATTTATTAACTTCTTCTATAATCGTTTCTAATTCTTCTTTCTTTTTTTCTGATAATTTACTATCCTCATTTACAGAATTTGAACATATTTGTTCCATTAAATCATCTACTACATCGTTGAACTTTGCAAACTGATTACAAAACTTACATGCCATTAAATGCATTGATAATTGTGTGCGTTGCATAAGAGAAAGTTTCTTATACTTTTTTATGGAAGTTAATCGTGTAGCTTCGTTGCAATCAAGCATAATCATGTGCATTAATTTCTTCATCTTTCTGGTTTTAATTCTCCCACTTATTTTTTATACACTCACGCATCTGTAATTTCGCTCGGTGAATGATTACCCATAAATTAGACGAAGTGATATCAAGTTCCTTACATATTTCTTTTGAACTAAAATCCTCCAAGTTTTTCATTCTAAAAACTTCAGACCATTTAAAAGGAAGTAAATCCATGCATACCTTTAAAATTCGCATAAATTCTTCTCGCTCTAATGGTTGATCTGCTGCCTCGTGAAAATTTGTTGGTTCATGACCTTTTACCCATTCACCACTACTTTTACCTTCGTTGTAGAAAAAATGATCGTTACCTTCTTCGTTATTAATATCGTAGAACTTCGAAGCCATTTTCTTTTCCTGACTTCGGTAATAGTCGATAATCTTATTTCTTAGGATTGTATACAACCATGTTTTCTCAGAGCTATCACCTTTAAATTTGGGTAAGCTTTTTAATGCAGAAATGAATGCTTCTTGAACTAAATCTTCGGCAAGTTGATTGTTGTTTACTCGAATTAGAGCAAATCGATACAACTGGTCTGAATATAATTTTACCCAGTTATTGGGTTCACAACTATGCTTTTGAATTTGACTCATACTATGCAAGATAATAGCATTCTATAAACAATACAATACGAAAATGTTTTACTACTGTAAAAAATCACTTCTTATCCTATTGACTTTAGGTATTTTTGAATCAATATTAAAAATGAAAAGCTATGTACGGACAAATAAAAACTGACTTGCAAGAGACTTTAAATGAATTAAAGAAACAAGGCTTGTTTAAAACAGAACGTATAATCTCCTCGGCGCAAGGAGCTGAGATTACGGTAACAACAGGTGAGGAAGTTCTTAATTTTTGTGCGAATAATTATTTGGGTTTAGCAAATAATGAACAAGTAGTAAGGGCTGCTCAAGAAACCATGGGCGAATGGGGATTTGGCTTGTCAAGCGTTCGATTTATTTGTGGTACTCAACAAATTCATAAAGATCTTGAGCAGAAAGTTTCTGATTTTTTGGGTACCGAAGATACAATTCTTTATTGTGCTGCTTTCGATGCAAATGGTGGCGTTTTTGAACCATTATTAGGAGACGATAGTGCCATAATTTCTGATGAGTTGAATCATGCTTCTATTATCGATGGTGTTCGGTTGTGTAAGGCTAAACGATTTAGATACAGACACTCCGATATGGATGGATTGGAAACTTGTTTGATTGAATCGCAGGCTTTAAAGTATAGGATAGTAGTCACCGATGGTGTTTTCTCTATGGACGGTGATATTGCAAATTTGAATGCAATATGTGATTTGGCTGAAAAGTATGATGCTCTGGTTCTGGTTGATGATAGTCATGCTACAGGATACATTGGAAAATCAGGAAGAGGAACTCATGAGCATTGTAATGTTATGGGGCGAGTGGATATTATTACGTCGACTTTTGGAAAAGCATTAGGTGGAGGAAATGGTGGATTTACATCGGGCAAAGCAGAAATTATTGAAATGTTGCGTCAGCGTTCACGTCCATATTTGTTCTCAAATACACTGGCCCCAGCTACTGTTGGAGCTAGTATCAAGGTGTTAGAGATGTTGTCTGAATCGGTCGAACTTCGTAACCAAACCATGCAAAATGCCAAATTATTTCGTGCTAAAATGGAAGCTGCTGGTTTCGATTTAGTGAAAGGAAACACAGCAATTGTACCCGTAATGATTTACGATGCTCCTTTGGCTGTAAAGTTGGCTAACGAATTATTAAAAGATGGAATTTATGTAATTGGTTTTGTATATCCTGTTGTTCCAAAAGGGAAGGCTCGTATAAGGGTTCAACTGTCGGCAGCGCACACCGAAGCACATATAAACAAAGCCGTTGATGCTTTTATTAAAGTTGCTAAAATGCTTGAGATTAATTAAAATTAGAATTGAATTTTAATCTCAAATTTGTTAAAACTTGCAAATAATTTAAAAATAATCCTCTTTTATTTTGAACATTCGGATAATTTATTCAAAATTTGAGCTCGTTAGATAAAGCACTTAAATTCAATTGCGATGATTAGTTTAAAAGAAAAAAAATTGTATCGAGTTCTTCGAAATGTAGGAATAAAAAGAACATTTATTAAAAAAGCTCGTTCAATTGAGGATTTATATTTAGACGATTTTGATTTCCGTTTACTCGTTTTCTATTTTGAAAATGAATTCAATGTTCGACTAAAAAAGAATGATATTAAAATTCTAACAACACTTCCTGCATTTTATCAATACGTTGGTAGGTAGTTGTATATACTTTATTGAATTAAAAAATTTACATCCCTGTTATTCAAAGTAGCAGGGATGTTTTGTTTTATCCTTTTTTTTTATGAGCAACATTACATGATCAATTCATAACTATAATCGTTCATTTTTTTTAACTTGTGAACTGTTTATTTAAAAATCGGATAATTAAATACATGAAAAGTATGAGATTAATATACTGGGTTGGGTTAAGCATTGTTATTTTATTTTCACAATCGTCATTGTATGCTCAAATAAGTGACTTTCAAAAACAACTTGAGTCATTACCCGAAGTTAATTCGGTAACAAAAATTGAACATAATCCATACTTCATAGATGCATATGAGATTATGGTTGAGCAATTCCTCGATCATAGTAACCACCAGGCAGGCAAATTCGAACAGCGCGTTATTCTATCAAATTTTAACAAGTACAGTCCGGTTGTATTTGTTACCGAAGGTTACAGAGCGGGTTATGCTCTTAAAAGTTCTCATATAAATGAATTGAGTAAAATTCTGGAAGCAAATCAGTTGGTAGTCGAACATCGTTACTTTGGAAAATCGGTGCCTGATAATAAAAACTGGGAGTATTTGTCGATCAAAAGTGCTACAGATGATTTGCATCGCATAAAGAAAATATTTGCAGGCATATACAACAATAACAACAAATGGATTGCTACAGGAATAAGTAAGGGAGGACAGAACACCTTGGCCTATAAAGCCTATTATCCAACTGATATGGATATTTGGATTCCTTATGTTGGTCCGGTTAATTTTGGTGTTGAAGATGCTCGAATGGAAAAGTTTATCGATAAAGTGGTTGCCAATAAGGATTGTAGAAGTAAAGTGGAAGATTTTCAACTTGAAGTTCTTAAGAATAGAGCAAAAATTCAACCCTTAATCGATAGTTTAATTAAAGCCGAAGGCTATACTTTCTCTATCTCGAATGAAGAGGTTTTGGATTATTGTGTATTGGAATACTCTTTTTCTTTTTGGCAGTGGGGACACAAAAGTTCAGAGATACCTGCTGATTCACTTAGCGCACAAGAGAAATTCGACTATCTAATGTCTATTAGTAGTCCCGATTATTTTGCTCTTGAAGAACTTGAACCTATCAAGCCTTTCTTCATTCAAACCTTAAAAGAATTTGGTTATTACGGTTATAATACAAAACCTTTTGAACCCTATCTGAAAATTGAATCAGCTGAGGATTATATTGAAGATGTATTTCTGAACACTGAACCTGATTTTAAATACAGTAAAAAAACATCAAAATTTATTAAGAAAGCTATTCAGAAAGATGGTGCAAATGTTTTGATGATTTATGGTGAATACGATCCTTGGACAGCAGGTGGTATTGTTCCCAAAAAAAGAAGTAAAGCAGTACGATTTGTTAAACCTAGAGGTTCTCACCGCACACGAATTAACAACATGTCGTATGCTCAACGTTCACAAATATACATGCTTTTAGAAACTTGGTTGGAACAAGACTAATAGGAACGTAAAGCTTCAATTTCACTAATTTCCATTGGCTTTTTACGTCCGAGTACTCTTGATGTTTTTTTCGTAATTAGGTAATCTTGTTCAATACGAACACCACCAAAACCCATGTACGATTTCAACTTTTTGTAATTAATGAAATTGCTTAATTTATTTTAGGACTTCCACTGTTTTATAAGTTCAGGAATGAAATAAATTCCAGGTTCAATGGTCATTACATGCCCTGTTTTTAAATCTTTAGCAAAACGAAGTGATTTTAAGCCAAATTGTGTGCTTTTTGTTTCTCCTAGGTTGTACCCTACATTTAGTTCTCCAAGATCTTCCATGTCGTGTACATCAAGCCCCATCATATGTCCTAATCCTGTAGGGAAGAACATTGCATGAGCACCAGCTAATAAAGCATCTTCAGTATTTCCATGAGTTAATCCAAGGTCTTTTAGTCCATCGAAAATAATGCGAGCAGCCTCAAAATGAACATCGCGGAAAGCAATGCCTGGTTTCAGCATATCTGCCGTTTTGAGATGTGCATCTAATACAATCTGGTATATTTCTCTTTGTTTACGTCTGAATTTAGGCGAAATGGGGAAGGTGCTGGTTAGATCTCCAGCATAATGCATGGGCGTTTCTGCGCCAGCATCCAGTAGGAATAATTGACCTTTTTTCAATACATTACCGTGGTAATGGTTGTGTAGTACTTCACCATTAACTGTCGCAATAATAGGGAAAGATGTTTGTCCTTCGCGTTCTAAAGCTATTTGAGTAACCTTTGCAGCAACATCTGCTTCCTTCATTCCTGGCCTTGCATATTTCATTCCTGCAATGTGCATGTCAACACTTAAATTTACCGCTTTGTCGATTTCGATAATTTCTTCGTTGTCCTTAATTTCACGTTGAGCAACAACTATTTTTACCAATTCTTCCGACGATTTACCGGTAAATTGATCGGGGCGAATGTTTAGTAAGCGTAAAAGTTTAATTTTATTTTCGGGACGGTAAGGTGGTAGATAATGGATGTTTCTACCAGCAGCATTTGCTTCACGTAGAATTGTGAAAAGTTTAACCATTGGAAGAACCTCTGAAATGCCAACCATTTCAGCTTCTTCACTGATAGTTGTTTTATTTCCCATCCAAACAATATCATCCATGCTTAACTCATCGCCAAAAATTATTTCCTGTCCGCTATCTAAATCAATAACTGCAGCAAGCGATGGCCTGTCTATCCCAAAATAATAAAGAAATGAACTGTGTTGCCTAAAAGGATAGGTATTGTCTAAATAATTCATTGGAGATTCTTCATTCCCTAAAAAGAGAATAATACCCGAATCCATTTTCTCTTTCAAAACGGACCTGCGCTGTATGTATAATTGTCTACTAAACATTGTTTTTTATTTTGAAACTCAAAAATAATGTATTTATGGTTGAACTATTAATAAAAGAGGAATAAAATGGTAATTTTTGGGTTAATTTGCTTTTTCTGAAAATTTTATGCTTTTGTTACGTTCTGGTTTTCAATAATTATTATCAGTAAGCTTGTTAAATTAATTTTCATTGGCTATTGTCCTTTTATAGAATTCAATAATACATCTTTAATTTCTGTATTTTTTGATTTGTTCTTAAAAGGCACAATATTTGTCAAATACGAGTTCTTTTAATTCAAAATACATAATATATGCCCAAAATATTAGTAATCGACGATCAACGAGCAATACGAAATACCCTTAAAGATATTTTAGAATACGAGAAGTATCAGGTTGATTTAGCTGAAAATGCAATCCAAGCCCAAGCTATAGTTAAAGGAAATGAGTTCGATATTATTTTATGTGATATTAAAATGCCCGAAATGGACGGATTGGAGTTGTTGCCAATTTTATTAGAAACTCACCCCGATACTCCAGTCGTTATGATTTCTGGTCATGGTAATATTGACACTGCTGTTGAGGCAATAAAAAAAGGAGCTTACGATTTTATTGAAAAACCCCTAGATTTAAACCGATTACTTATTACCATTCGCAATGCAATGGATAAGTCGAATTTGGTCTCCGAAACAAAAACACTTCGTAAAAAAGTAAATCAAAAATTTAATATAGTAGGAGAATCGGAAGCAATTTCGAATATTTTGGTGATGACAGACAAGGTTGCACCAACCGATGCTCGAGTTTTAATTACTGGTGCAAATGGAACTGGGAAAGAATTGGTAGCCCGTAGATTGCACGATTTTAGTAACAGGTCTGCTGGTCCATTTATTGAAGTAAATTGCGCTGCTATTCCGTCGGAATTAATCGAAAGTGAACTTTTTGGACACGAAAAAGGAGCATTTACTTCGGCCAACAAACAGCGTAAAGGAAAATTTGAACAAGCCGAGGGTGGAACACTTTTTCTCGATGAAATTGGCGACATGAGTTTATCTGCTCAAGCAAAAGTATTGCGTGCTTTACAAGAAAATGTAATTACTCGTGTTGGAGGCGATAAAGCTATAAAAGTGAATGTTCGGGTTATTGCTGCTACAAATAAAGACCTGCAAAAAGAAATAGTAGAATCGAATTTCAGAGAAGATTTATACCATCGTATTAGTGTAATACTCATTAAAGTGCCATCTTTAAATGATCGGATTGAAGATATTCCAATTCTTGGAAGCTACTTTGTTGAGCAAATATGTGGTGAATACGGAATGCCTCTGAAAACCCTAACTCCCAATGCTATTAAAGCATTACAGCAAATAGAATGGACCGGTAATATTCGAGAATTTAGAAATGTAATTGAACGCTTAATTATTTTATGTGGAAACGAAATTACCGATACCGATGTGAAAACATTTGCACAACCGATGAAATAATTTTCAGGCAAAGCAAAGATAGAAAGATCTTCATTAACCGAAGATCTTTTTTTTTTAGTTCAAACATCGCATTTGATCCAACTAACTATTTCCTAATTCGAGCTACATTTTGTTTATTTGTGCTGATTTAGACCGATCGTAAAATAATAATCGAAGAATGAAGAAAAATCTAACTGCCGTTTTGCTATTGTTAGCATTTACATCAATTATTGTTTTTTCAATTTTTAAACCCGTGATTCAACATCCCAATAGTTACCTCTTTTCACATGGGGGCGATGCGGTTAAAAGCTATTATAATTTCTCCTATAATTTAAAATATGGTGAAGGAATCAAGCACAAGGGAATTAATTATCCTTATGGCGAACATTTGCAATACATCAATTCTCATCCTTTTCATACTGCCGTTTTAAAACCAATCAGCAAAATTTTACCCATTTCGAATTATGGCGTTGCTATTTTAAATCTTTCGATGATTTTGTCTCTTATTGCTGCTGTTCCTTTTTTGTTCCTTATTCTAAGGAAATACAATTTACCCATTTGGTATTCATTTATTGTTGCATTAATCATACTCTTTCTTTCACCCCAACTAGATCGAATCAAGGGGCATTTTGAAATGGTGTACCTGTTTTTCATTCCCATGTTTTGGTATTTACTAATTCAATTTCGAGAAGGAAAAAGGCCATGGCTTTGGGGTATTCTACTCGTTCTTTCTGGTTTAATTGGTGGATTTACAAGTGCTTACTTTGTTGCGTTTTATGCCATCTTATTAATTTCGGTTGTAATGGCTGATGGTTGGAAGAATAGAAAAAATTTAAAAAATTATTTAAAGCCTGGACTAACATTATTGTTTATGGCAGTTTTACCTTTGCTTGTTGTAAAGGGCTTAGTCTCTATAACCGATTGGGCTACTGATAGACCCTATAATCCTTGGGGCTTTTATGTTTTTCATGCCAATCCTTTTAGCGTTTTTCTACCCCCAAATGAAGCACTACGAGAAATTTTAAGCAAATGGTTTAGCATAAGGTATCGGTGGGAAGGACGATCGTACGTTGGAGCTCCGGCTACTATGTTGGCACTTTCATTGGTATTGTCTTTTGTATATCGAATCGTTAAAAGAAAGAAATCGATCTCATTTGTTACCAATCCTCAATTGAATACTTTTATGTTTGGAGCTACATTAATTCTCTTATTCTCAATGTGTTTCCCATTTAAATGGGGTTTTGGATTTTTACTTGAATTATTGCCGCCGGTAAAACAATTTAGAGCTTTAGGTCGTTTTGCGTGGATATTCTACTATGTGTTTACGGTATATGCGGCCTACTATTTCTATCAGTTATTTTTGAAATTGAAAGAAAAGGGAATGGAGAAATTTTCGATGATGTTTCTTTTATTGATACTAGGTTTTTGGTCGGTTGATGCAGCAGTGAATGCCAAAAAAAGCTTCAATGGAATTTTTCTTCAAAATGAAACCCTTAAAACGTCAAGCATTTCATACCAACATATGTTCCAAGAGGCGCAAATTGAGCCTGACGAATTTCAAGCCATTTTCTTTTTGCCATTTGCTAATACCTCAGGCGATAAATTGCTATTTGAACAGGGGTTGAAAAAAGCTTTTGGCGAAGCAATGAAATGCTCGTATCATACAAAATTGCCTTTAATTCAAAGTTTCTCGCCACGGTTACCATTTTCAAATGCTTTAAGCACCATACAGTTGTTGGCCGACTCTACAATTCGGAAAACTCGTCTCGACGATATGAACGAGAAACCCATTTTAATGGTAATTACTGATGAGAGATTAACTAAAAAGGAAAAATGGTTAAAAAATCATTCCGAAGAATTGTTGAACAGGGATGGTGTTACTTTTGCCAAATTATCACTTGATGTATATCACAATAGTTATAATAATTGGCTTGCTTATACCGATTCTCTTAAATCAACATTACTTGGTACGGAATATCTGAAAGCCGATGTAGAACTTGCTAAAATATACTCCAAAAACTTTGAAGAGGATGAAGCAGAAAATGTTTTTACGGGCAATGGTGCATTGTTTAAACGAAGACATTCAGTTGAAATATTCAACGAAGATTTTTCGGCCTTAGGGTATAGTGGTACTTACGAGCTGTCTTTTTGGTTGTTCTTCGACGACAGAATGTACGACATGCCGCAAGCAAAAATACATATCTATAAATCCAATGGCGATTTTTTTAAAACCATTCGTTTAAATAACCGACATATTCATAACGTATATAATAGTTGGGTGAGGGTTGAGCAAAAAATAACTATTGAAGAAGGTTTGCGCTATAAACTTGAACTAAATGGTAAATACATAACCATTGATGAATTGCTATTTAGACCAGTAAATAGTAATGTTTTAACGAGTGATGCGTCGGGTAATCAATTATTTAATAATTTTCCTTTGTAAGGGGTAACGTTTATGCTTTTTAATTCACTTCAGTTCATTTATTTTCTGCCCATTGTTATCATTGGATACTTCTTGCTTCCGCATAAATTCCGTTGGATATTGTTGTTGCTTGCCAGTTACTATTTTTACATGTGTTGGCGTGCCGATTATATTATATTGATAGTTGTTTCAACATTAATCGATTTTTTTGCTGCTCGAAGAATGGGACAGCATACAGAGCGGAAACGACGGAAAAAATATTTGATACTCAGTTTGTTTACCAACCTTGGTTTGTTGGGGACTTTTAAATATTTTAACTTTTTCACCGAGAATATAAATCAGCTATTTGAGTATTTTAATGTGGCCTCGCAAATTCCGGCACTAAATTTATTATTACCAGTTGGAATTTCGTTTTATACCTTTCAAACATTGAGCTACTCAATTGATGTATACTATGGTAAAATAAAACCCGAAACACACTTGGGCCATTTTGCCCTTTATGTATCCTTTTTCCCCCAATTGGTTGCGGGACCCATTGAACGTTTCGATCGTTTGTCGCCTCAATTGAAAGCGAAGCACAATTTCAGTTATGAAAATCTTGCCAACGGATTACGTTTAATCTTGTATGGATTATTCATCAAAATGGTTATTGCCGATAATCTTTCGGTGTATGTCGATCAAATTTATAAAGCCCCCGAGGCCTTTAGTTCATGGGGGTTGCTTACTGGAGTCTCATTGTATTCATTTCAAATTTATAGCGACTTTTATGGTTATTCTACCATTGCAATAGGAAGCGCACTTATAATGGGTATTCGAATAATGGACAATTTCAAAACTCCGTATTTGGCTCGAAGTGTGAGTGAATTCTGGGAACGATGGCATATTTCTCTTTCAACCTGGTTCCGTAGTTATTTGTATTTCCCGTTAGGCGGAAACCGTGTTAAAAAGTACCGTTGGATGATCAATATTTTTATTGTATTTGCGGTAAGTGGTTTATGGCACGGTGCCAATTGGACTTTCATTATTTGGGGGGCTATGTGGGGGATTCTTTATTTAGTTGAGAACCAGCTAAACAAGCTGTTCAAATTTCAAAAAATTGCCAAAGAGTGGTCGCTACGTCATTTTATTATGGCAACCAAAATATTTGTGATTTCAACTGTTGCTTGGATATTTTTCCGAAGTCAAAGTTTTTCTGAAGCCATGACCATTTTGAAAAACATTGTAACAAATACAAACGTTGAAAAGCAGTTGAATGTAGAACCCCGTATACTTTTATTACTGGGCTTATTTATCTTTTCCGATATTTTTCTATTTAATAATCGTTTCGACAAGTGGAGTGCAAAACAAAATGTTGTTTTACGATGGGTGATTTACGCTTTTCTCTTGTTTTCGATTATTGTGTTTTCGGGTGTTGAAGATTTTCCGTTTATCTATTTTCAGTTTTAAAGAATGAAACGAACATGATTTTTTTTATCTTAAAATAGACACACAAAAATGATTAAAACTCATCGGGATTTCCATGAGTTACCATAAAAAATAAATAATTTAAACGAGTGAATAATTTTAAAAAAATAGGAATAAGAATAGTTGTTGTAATCACTTTATTAGTCGGTTTCAATTTCATTTATCAATACCTGTTTTATGAAAATGATGTAAAAAAGGAAGCATCGATAATTGAAATTTTACCTGAACCGAGTGATAGTGCTCAGATCCTTTATTTTGCTGAATCGTCGAACTTTACTTCCCATAAATTCGATGTCGATAAGCGAAGCATCAGTGAAATTATTGCTGCTTATTATCCTGCCAAAAAGCTGATTGATGTTGACAAAGGGGCCTTACACAGTGGGATTTACAAGGTTCTGTTAGGAAATATTCCTGAAGAAAATCAGATTGAAACCATAATTGTGACTTTGAATTTACGATCGTTTGGTGCCGATTGGATTTATTCGAAATTGGAAACATCGCTACAAAAAAGTATTGTACTTATTCAACCCAATTTGCCTTTGTTAAACCGCATTCAGTTATCCTTCAAAGGCTACGATGTAAAGACCAATAAGGAAAGGCATGAACAAGTTATAAGGCATTGGAAAAGGGATAAATTGAACTTTCCTTATGACTTTAAATACACGAATGCCCTCGATTGGGAAAAAGGAAAAAACAACGAGGGCTTTTGGTTCGATAATGGAGATAAAGATTACGCTAAAACGGCATTGGCTTGTCATTACATTAAATCGTATGGATTTTCGATTGATGAAAACAAGAATCCTCGAATTAAAGATTTTGATGATATCGTAGCTTATTGTCAAGCCAGGAAGTGGAATGTTGTTTTTAACTTAATGGCTGAAAATACTGAAAAAGCAAACGAGCTAGTTGGTTCTGATTTGATATTCTTAATGAGACGGAATCGCGACTTCCTGGTTGATCGGTATTCAAAAAAAGGAGTTATAGTTGTCGATAATTTAGAAGATGTAGCTACACAGTATTACATCGATCAGAATTGGACTACAGAACATTATACCGAAGAAGGTCGATTGAAAATTGCAGCTACAGTTGCCGATAGCCTTAAGCTTCTTTATGCAAATGAATACCAACAGATTTCTGAGCCTGAAATAATTCAAGCTAGTTATTTTACAAATTCATGTGAGAATAATACGACTTGGCAAAATATAAATACATTATCGAATGAGCAGGCTTTTGATGGCATGTACTCAAGTAAAATAAATATGGACCAACCATACAGTATTACATTTGAGAGAGCACTGAAGTTTATTCCCGATTCAACAAAGAATAAAGTACTGGTTAATTTCAAGGCACTACGTACAATTGAGCATTCAGCAGTTAAAGTTGTTCTTGAGTTGCAAGGCGATTATGTTCAGCCTAAATGGTTGGTTCAGAATTTAAATGAGTCAGAACCCAATTGTTGGGTAGAGCATGTCTATCAATTCGATTTAACAGAAACAGATCTTCGCTCGTATAACCTGATTAAGATTTATTGTTCTAATAAATTAGAAGCATCGACCTTTATTGATAGTTGGGAACTCATTTTTGAATAACAATCATACAGCATAATTCATTTAGTTTTGCTAATTTACACTTTAAATCTTAGCTAAACCATGTCGCATTCTATTCGAAATCCTAACGCAAAATTTGGCACATTGCCAGTATTCCTTACTGCATTATCCACCATTTTAGGCGCAGTACTGTTTTTACGGTTTGGTTGGGCTGTTGGTCAAGTTGGCTTTTGGGGAGTTATTGGAATTGTCCTCCTTGGTCATCTTGTAACTATTCCAACAGCAATGGCAGTTGCTGAAATTGCCACTAATCAGAAAGTACAAGGTGGTGGAGCTTATTTCATTGTGTCTCGTTCGTTTGGTTTAAATATAGGTGCCGCAATAGGAATTGCGTTGTATTTTGCCCAAGCAATAAGTGTTGCGTTCTACATAATTGCTTTTGGAGAAGCATTTGAACCTGTTGTGCGGTGGTTGTCTGAAAACACTTTTTTAAATTACTTCGATCGAAGGTTTATTACCTTGCCAGTTATGGCCGCCTTAACGGTTTTAATGCTAACACGTGGTGCTAATGTTGGGATGAAAGCTTTGTATTGGGTTGTTGCAATTTTACTTACATCGTTGGCTCTTTTCTTCGCTGGTAAATCTGAAATTGCTCCCGAAAGTATTAGCTTTACCACTCGTATTCTTGAAAATGAAAATTTCTTCTACGTTTTTGCTATTGTATTTCCTGCTTTTACTGGATTAGCTGCTGGTCTTGGCCTTTCTGGTGATTTAAAGCATCCTGAAAAATCTATTCCAAAAGGAACCATTTGGGCAACTATTGTTGGATTAGTGGTCTATATTTTTTTAGCCTACAAATTCACCATTTCAGCTACTCCAGATGAATTGGTAAACGATCAGTTCGTAATGAGTAAGATTGCTGTTTGGGGGCCAATAATTCCAATTGGTTTAGCAGCAGCATCAATCTCTTCGGCTTTGGGATCAATTATAATTGCACCGCGTACTTTACAAGCCATTGGTGCCGATGATATTTTTCCAAATGAAAAACTTAATTTATGGTTTTCCAAAGGTCGATTACATGATAATGAACCTATAAATGCTTCAATTATTACAGTGATAATTGCTTTTGCTTTTGTGGCAATAGGCGATGTGAATTTTGTGGCCGAAATCATATCCATGTTTTTCATGATTACTTATGGTGCTATATGTTTAATCTCATTATTGGAGCATTTTGCTGCCGATCCGGCCTATCGACCAACCTTTCATTCAAAATGGATCATTTCATTGATTGGTACTATTTCGTCGTTTTGGTTAATGTTGAAAATGAACCTTCCGTATGCTGTTTTGGCACTCTTTTTAATGGGAATAATTTATTATTTCATTACCAATAAGAAAAAAGAAAAAACGGGGTTAAATAAACTATTCCGCGGAGTAATATTTCAATTGAGTAGGGAGCTGCAAATCTTTGCACAACGAGCCGATCGTGAAGACCGCGAAATTAGTTGGCGACCATTTGCAATTTGTATCTCTGAAGATACATTTAAACGTCGATCGGCATTTGACATTATGCGTTGGCTCTCGCATCGATATGGTTTTGGAACTTATATTCATTTTATAAAAGGACGTTTGAATAAGATCACTAGCGATGAGTCTAAGCATAGCTTAGATCGATTGCTTAAGCTCGCCAAAGGAAACAAAAGTCGTGTTTATCTCGATACCATTATTTCACCTTCCTATACATCAGCAATAGCCCAGGTAGTGCAATTACAAGGTTTTTCAGGAAGAGGAAACAACCTCATTCTTTTTGAATTTTCACGTTCGAAGCCCGATGCATTAGAAGATGTGCTTCAAAATTACAACATGCTGGGTTCATCGGGTTTTGATATCTGTATCTTGAATACAAGCCAAAAAGGATTCGGATATCATAACGAAATTCATATTTGGATAAAACCCGACGATTATCGAAATGCAAACTTGATGATATTGTTGGCTTTTATTTTAATTGGTCATCCCGATTGGAAAAGAGGATCAATTAAGATTTTCTCTCTTACTCCGTTAAGCGAAAGGGAAAAACGATATGAAAAAATTACATCACTTATTAAAGAAGGACGAATTCCAATTAGTTCAACAAATGTTGAAATGATACCTTTTGATCCTACCCAAGATCGTAATGAAGTGATTGGCTTAAAGTCGTTAGATGCTGACCTCACGTTGATAGGCTTTAACGCAAATACAATTCAAAAAGGGATTGATGAATTTGTTGGGTACAAAGATTTTGGAAATATTCTGTTTGTATCTGCCAATAAAGCCAAAGTCATAAAATAAAAATTAAGGTTTTTTAATTTATTCGAATAAACGATTACTTCATTTTAGTGT
>JAQIBQ010000528.1 GCA_027859005.1 Prolixibacteraceae bacterium
GCTTCATGCCAATAAACTAATAAGTTGAAAACTATGGGTTGAATAATTTGCTTTTAATTATTCAACCCAAGTTTTAGCATATACGATTTGTAAATTTTTTTGTGAGTTTAAAATGAGAATTTTATTTTTTTTACTCTTTTTTATAGTGCTTGGATGCACTGAGGTAGTTGACAAGGATAGGTATGAGTTTGATACAGTACCAGTCATTAATGCTGTTTTGGTGGAAGGGGAGCCATTTTCAATAAATATTTCTTTGGCAGGTGATTTGGATAGTATTGTTCTTACTTTTGTTAATAACGCCCAAATAGATCTCTATGTCGACAAGTATTGGACAGAGAAAATGGAATTTTCCGAAGATGGTTTTTACACTTCAAAAGCAACTGTTGAGTCAGGAAAAGAATATCAATGCACCATTGTTATTCCGAACTTCGACACCATTTTTTGTCGTCAAAACCTCCCAGTTTCTAGTCCAATCCTGAAGGTGAAGCATATTCGTCCTGCCGGTATTGACGACTACGGTGATTCTTATGCATCCACTATCGTTACTTTTAAGAATGAAACGAATGAATCGCGGTATTATGAGATTTCGACAAGGAATTCTACGATAAATAATAATAGACCAAGCCATCTTTTACATTATTCTATTCAAACGATGGCTGTAATAACCGATCCTGTTTTATTAAATGAAGGTTTGCCTATTGCATTGTTTAGTAATGAATCCATAGAGGATTCCATATACACCATGACTTTGAATTATTCGGTAGGTAGTTCCACTTCCTATTCATTTCTGGTGGAATTACGTTCGGTTACTTACGATTACTATAGTTACCAAAAGCAATACTACTTATATGGTGAGGGAAAGTATGGCGATATTACTACAAAGGCAACTGCCTTTCCTCTTTATTCAAATATTGAAAATGGCTACGGCATTTTTGCAGGTTATTCTATAAGCGTTTCAGACACTATAACTCCGGCATCGAATGATATTGATTAAAAACGCACTTGTCTCCCTAGTATTTATAATGCTGGTAAATACAGCTGTTGCCCAGTTTCATATTTCTGGTTTTGTTAAAGATCAAACAACCGAAGAACTACTAATCGGTGCCAATGTTATTGAAGCCGGAACCATGAACGGAACTTCGGCTGATAACTATGGCTATTTTTCTATTGTTACAAAAGGGAATGATATACAGGTTTCTTTTATTGGGTATAAAAGTACTATAATACATATTTTTTCCGATACATTAGTTCATGTTTCCTTGGAAAGTGGTGAGCTTTTAGAAGAAATTTCTGTTAAAGGAGAATCCACTAAGCGCTTCAATATATCCACCCTAAGCCATAAAGAAATCTTGAGTATTCCTTCAATTGGAGGTAAACCTGATGTTTTGAAAGCCTTACAATTGCTGCCCGGAATTCAATCCCAACAAGAGGGATCAAGTTTATTAAATGTTCGTGGTGGTAATCCTGGTGAAAACTTATACTTAATTGACAATATACCTTTAATTTACGTCAATCACCTGGGGGGCTTTTCATCGGTATTTAATCCCGATATGATTAATAATATTGAGTTGTATAAAGGTGGGTTTCCTGCGAAGTATGGTGGAAAATTGTCTTCAGTAGTAGCTATAAGTCAGCTCGAAGGGAATAAGTCGGGATTAAAAGGTTCGTTGGGTATAGGGATTACCGACGCTTCGTTTAGTTTGGAAGGACCTCTTTTAAAAAAGAAAGCCAGTTTTATTTTAACCGGCCGTAAAACCTTAACCGAACCCCTGTTTTTATTGGCCACAAAACTTACCGAAAGTAAGTACTTTATGTATTATGGATTTCATGATTTGAATGGTAAATTTTCATGGCACCCAAATGATAAGAATAGTGTTTATTTTAATATTTATCAAGGTGATGATTATTTAAAATTATGGAACAGTGATCGAAAAATGAGTCAGGAAGAATATAGCACATCCAATTCTTGGGGTAATTGGATGGCTGCTACACGATGGAACAGAGTATTAACACCCCGGCTTTTTGTGGACAATACCTTTTCATATACTCGTTATCGTTTGAAAAATGGTTATTCATTCAGTTCAGATCAAGCGTCTGACACTATCAATAGTGAAAATAGGTATGAATCATCCGTTCAGGATATTTCACTTCGATCGGATTGGAAATATAAATTCTTAAAATATTGGTCCATTGATTTTGGGGCTAAGGCGACTCAATTCATTCATATTCCCAATAAAATATACCAATCTAATCATAAAGGGCAACAAGCTTATGAGGTAATTAAATCATTGGAATCAGATTTTTATGTTGATAATCAAATAATTTTTCTCAACTTAATTGAGGCGAATGTTGGGGTGCGTATGGTAAATTATCATTCTGGTAAATTCAACTGTTTTTCATTAGAGCCAAGACTTTTAATCAATGCAAAAGTTTCAAACAATCATGACTTGAATTTTACAGTCCAACGAGTAGGTCAATATGCACACCTTGTATTTACTTCAGGTGGAATTATGAATAATGAAGTTTGGATACCCGCAGATGAAAAGATAGCTCCAGCTAAATCTTTTCAATATTCGATTGGTTGGAAAGGTGAATTTTGGAACGATTATGTGCAGGCAGAAGCCAATTTCTATTATAAGGAATTGAATCAATTGTCCACCTTCAAGGAGGGCTATTCCAACTTGATGGGAGATGGCGACTGGCGAACAAAAATTGAAACAGGAGGCAGTGGAAAGGCAAAAGGTGCCGAATTGTTAATCAGAAAATCGAAAGGGAATTGGACCGGATTCGTGGGCTATACCCTATCAAAATCGACACGAAAATACCCCGGGATCAACAAGGGAAAAGAATACTTGTTCGACTACGATCGTCCACATTCCTTGTCTATAAGTCTTAATCGAAAAATAAATGAACGGTGGACGTTTAATGCGTCTTGGGTCTATCAAACTGGATTGGGCTATACTCCTGTAGTTGGCAGGCAGTTAACTCCTGTTGTTAGTTCTTCTGTTTTATATACCGAAGAGTTTATTTACGGAGAGCGTAACAGTGCACGAATGAAGGATTATCACCGTTTGGATATTGGTTTCACATTAAATACTCTTACTTCTAAAGGGCGAAAATCAAAATGGAATTTCTCGATATATAATGCATATAACCGACACAATCCTTCCACAACCTATTATGGATATAGCAAAGATGGATTCCTTCAATATAATCCGGAAAATTATCAGGCACTGAATCAATATCAAATAAGCTATTTCCCAATAATACCGACCGTATCGTATAAAGTGTTTTTTGAAGCAGGTACGGTGGCAAAAGCAAATAGGAAATTGGGAATTAAACAAAGAATCAAAAACTATTTTAGTTATGAATAACAATTTGAAGAGAAGCATTTTAGCTCTTACTCTAATTATCACATTTTTAATTAAGAGTTCTGATACTGTTAAAGCACAGCAATACACAATAAAAGATCGATTTAATGTGAAGCTTGCTTATTCCAAGTATCCTCAATTGGGATTTACATGGCATGGAAGTGATGAAATAACTCCCTCGTTTCAAACAGAATTAAATTACGGATTGTTGAATTATATGGAAATAGGTCCATATGTTGGATATGGTACATTCAAGGCAAATGATATTTCTAGTACAGGGAATTACGGAGCCATTTTAAAGTCGAATGCTTTATTTTATGGGATGAATACCAATGTACATTTTTTCCCTTTTTTAGTTAAAAGTGAAAATTTTAGATTTGATTTATACCTATCAGGAAAACTCGGAGGTTTTTACCGATTAACTGAGGAAGGAATGTTTCCTGAAAGAGGACATGAGTGGGACTATGGCGTTTATGCAGGTGCTGCTTTTTATTTTAGTAGGCATTGGGGGATCTATGGTGAGTATGGTTATGGTAATTATACAAATGCAAGGTTTGGCTTGAGTTTTAAATTTTAATTCCATCTGTTTCTCGTTTTAAATAAGGCGGCTTTAATTCGCTTGTCTGTGACTAGAATAATGCATCATTTATGTACTGTCTTTTATAAAATATGGTATCTCTAGAAAACAATAATATTATATTGCAAACGATTGGGAGTGGAGCGTTTCGCGAATA
>JAQIBQ010000573.1 GCA_027859005.1 Prolixibacteraceae bacterium
TTACAACCCGACTGGCATATGGTTTAAGTCCAATACTGCATGCGAGCATTCGCCTAATGAAAAATTGCCAGATTTAAAATTAAATATTCTTCCCCACAACAATGTCACATGATCCATAATATCCACCTCAATGTTATAGTGATCTACTTTTTTTTATCTTAGTAGGGCTTTCACTTTGAAAGAAGCCTTGATTAATTTATTCAGGTTCTGATTCGAAATTTTAAACCGATTCGATTAGAGGCTTTCGAAGTAGTTGTCGAGAAAAGCAATTCTTTTTTCCAGCCATGTTTCAATGTAAATCAATTCGTCATAAATGTTTGGCATCGATTCAGGCCAAGTTTCTAATTCACGTTGATAGGCTCCCGCTTCAATAAAAAGTTGTTGGTAGCTTTCGAATTTATTTACAATATTGGGAAGTGTTAATACCTCTTCTCGTAACTCATTCCACCTATTTTTCAATTGTAGTTCATAATTATCGGGAGCGGTTTTACTTAAACGCTTATAAAGGTTAAATGTTACCAAGTCATTTGCAGTATACTCTTCCCCTTTCCAGTTTCGGCCCCAAGTTGCATCCATATCCCACGGGCACATAAAAAATGGCTGACTCACATCTAATTTTGCCAGAAGAATGTTCTTTCCTGCATTGTCGAGCCCATAAATCATATTCATTAAAATGAAATAATCGATAGCCTGATCAGATGACAAATTGCTGAAAATTTGTTTCTCAAAATCACTGTCAGAAGAATTACTCACAAAATCGACATAATCGTAAAGTGGTTTCCAGTAACTAAAGGTATTAGGACTAGGATACTTTTGCTCCCAACCGGCCCAAGTTTCAACAAAATTTGCAGTATCGGGTACGCCTGAGAATGTAGTAGCCGACGACCATTCCTCTGATTTATAGAGCAAACCACCCGATGAAATCGAACTCTTAAGTCCTAGCATTTTGGCATCAACTCGTTCGTTCAAACAATACAAACCTTTGTAGCTATTATTCACAAATAATTCTACAAATTGACCTTTTGTTGCCGAATACAAAACAGTATTTCCCCTTTCTTCAGCATCGTTTTGAATATCGCTCCATAAATCAAAAGAAACTCTATTTCGAGTGTTTGCCTTATCGATATAGCTTGCATCTAAAATCCAATCGTCGTCGTTATACATTCCAAGTAACCTCATGTTTTTCGACGACATTGATTCTGCATCGTCGTATATTTCAAACCCATACGATTTTTTGGGCTGTCCATTTGCAGAACCACCTCGGAACTCAATTCCACAGTATTCGTTTATTGAACTCTTACCTTGCGGATCTTGCACATTGAGGTGAGCAATTATTTTTGGTTCGTCCTTAATTGCCTCGAAATTTTGAGAAATATGAATGACAGGCAACAAGGTTAATTTCAAAGTATAATGTTGTTCCAGATTGTTGCTATCAACAATGCTTAACTTAAAAGAACTTCCAGAATCAATATTTTCAAAATCATAGTTCGATCCGTTGCTAATGTAATTCAGATCAATTGAAACACGGTTATATTTATTGTAACTAATTAGTCCATTAAAATCTTCAAAATTGGCTACCGATAAAAGGGCAAGTTCATTCTCACTATCTAAAATAACTTCGTTGTAATTAACAAACAAAGCTGGCTTATCTCCATGAATTTCGGGCACATAAGGGAACTCTTGGTAGCAAGAAAACAATCCAAATAACAAGACCAAAAAAGCGAATATTTTAATAAAAGTATTTTTCACAATTAAAATTTATAGCAATACGAAACTCCGAGAGTATGAAAACGATAGGGAATATATTGAGTCAATTCTTGATCAATCCTATAATACATCTTTAGATCGCCCCATTTTTTTAGATTATATTCGAAACCAACAATCGATTTCAGCTTCGTAGCATCAATACCAATAACTCCCTTTACCAAGTACAATTCAGTAGATACATATGGAGATATTTTCGATCCTTTAATGTTGTATTTCAGCTTCAATCTATTTTTGAGTAAATTTTTACTTGACGATGTACTTTCCTGCCAATTTTGATCTTCATCTAAGCTTTGGTACTTCATGCGATAATAGAGCTTAAAGCGATCCAATTTTTGTTTCACGTCTATCGAAGCAGCAAACATGTTGGTATACTTATATTCTTCAGAATAATTTTTCCTGTTTTTTGTATATCGATAGCTTACAGTAACATCTAAAAATTTAAAAGCTGCATATTCCAAACCAAGCTCTCCGCAAAACTTACCTAGTTTTGAAACATCTTGTTCCAAACCAAGCTCAATTTCACCCATTAAGGTTAATTGATCAAAAAACTCTTTCTCAACAGCAAGAGAAGACCTAAGTCGTAAATCGTTTATTACCTTCATATTTTGAGCAAACAAAAGGCTTGGAGCTAGACTACTAAACACCAGAATTAAAAAAAAATACTTCTTCATTACAATTCATTATTGTTAAATTCATTGGTATTATCGATGATCAAATTGGAAGATTTTGCCGCCCAAATTTGATGTACCATATTCCAATAACTTTTTTCATTATTATAAAAAACGCTGCCACTTACCTGCATGCGTCCATCAACATCATCTTCGTAATTATCGCCATAACGGATACCAATATAATTATCTTGGAACGTACAATTCACGATGCTTACCTTGTGGTTTGGTGAACTATAACCTAGTTCGACACCTTGTTGGCAATTGCTAATAATTGTATTCCTTATTGAATGACTTTTAACTACCAGGTTTTTGCTCGACATTGAAACCCCTTCATGAAAACAGGCTTCAATCCGGCACGAATTAATTTCAACAGTTCCACCACCGCTTCCTCCGGTATCAATTCCATCGTCTTTTGTGTACATAAACATCGAATTTGAAAATTTCACATCCGATGCATTTACGTATATCGCATCGTTATCCTCATCGAGATAGATGCTATTATCATTTGGAAAATCGGAGAAATAACTGTTATCGATTGTTACCGTTGAATTATTAAGTTGCCCTCCAGTTTTAGTACGTTGAACAATACACGCATTTAGATCCAATTCACAATTTTCGGGATAAAACACCTGTCCTGGTGAATCGATAAAATAACAATTTTCAAAACTTAAATTTATGTTTTTCGATTTAAAAAGTGCTTGCCTGTGTGCATGTCCGTAGTCATAAACAGTGCCAGTATTATAACCAAACCGTGTAAAGAAAGCATGCGCAGCCGAAACTGAAGCAGATTCGTTATTCGAAACAAAACCGCCAAAATATTTATCACCATTAGTGCAAGTCACTAAAATTGGATTGTTGGCTGTTCCCTTAAAAATTAGTGGAGCACTGTGAGTTACGGTAACACCTTCGTCAAGGACAATAAGCGTCCCTTCTTCTATCTCTAACTTTCCATCACCCGTAATTTCAATATCATTTGTAATATGCAAAATACTATTTCTTGCGAAGGTTTTAGGTGTTTCAATATCCTCACTAATAACTTGATGAACTGCATTGCTCAGCGAACATTCAATCGTCTTCGATGAGTTAAACGTTTTCAACTGAATAGTATTTGAATTTGGATTAAAAACATTACAACTTCCAATTCCTCTTTTAATACTGAAAGTATCAATCTCGTTTATTGTACAATTGAAAAAACTTAAGGTTGAAGTACTCCACTTTTTTTCTTTAAGCACAACAGGAAAAGCAATACCCTGAATAAATGTTTTAGGGAAAATATAATTGAGCTCAGCATCTGCAATGTACTCTTCTTGCTTTGCCGGTGTCCATTTTTTTAATCCCCATTCAGACTGTCCACGTTCTTCATCAATTAATACAAATTGAACAGTATCGGCATTCTCAAAAACCATGGAGTAAAAACCTGCATTTTTCAATTCGTATACACCATTAACAAATTCAATTTTTTGTCCATTTAAGTATATTTTACCTTCAACATTATTTTCGAGGAATATAGGTGCAGCATATTCGCTTTTAGTTTTGATTTTAGAAATCAGAATATCACCCGTTTCAAGTATCGCTTTTTTGCAGCCAAAACTCAGTAAAATAAGAACTAAAATGAAGCAATTTCTTTTCATTTTCAATTGGAGGTTTGTTTGGTTAATTCTTCGTTCATCCATCGGATTCTTTTTTTAAGAAACTCCGATTTTTCAACTATATTCTTCTCTAATAAATAAACCGAAGTTGAGTCGGAATCAAACACTGACTGTTCAATAATTTCGGGCTTTGCATACAAAGGTATCAATTCAGCTCTTGTGCTTTGAAACACTTCATCTACTTTCGATTCGGTTAGTACCGAAAGAACAAATTTCACTTCATCTAAATATTTGCTGTACAAATAATCATCAATGCTTATAACATAATCAATATCGTCTTCAATTGAAAAGATAAAACGATCGCCAACAACAGCTTTCACTTCGTCGTGATTTGCATATGCTCTTACGCCAAAAGAATTCCCAACGGCCCAATCTCTTCCAATTTCGTGTGGACGCGATGTGAAAATATCATCGTAATCCCAGGGTATTATATCGAAGTAGATACTGCCATTTTCAAGTTTATTTCCATAGAAATAAATCTCGTCGGTATAATCACCATTCAAAATGAGAAAATCGAAAATCATTTTCCGCATGTAGTTTTGAATGTTAAAAACTGAAGCCATTTCGTTGTACAATTGTTCTCCTTTTAAGGTAACGATACTATCGTAAATTGAATAAAATCGGTTTACATACGCTGTGCTGTCGGTAATGTTTTTTGATGGATTCACTTCAACCTTTGACAATTCGTTTTGGTAATATCTTCGTAATACAACATCAGCCTTGTTGTTGGTAAACAAATATTCTTCAGGATCTTCGACAAACAAATACAAGCCTTGGTGATGATTATTCAACATTACTTCGGCATAAAACGTATGCAAAGGCCAAATACCAAGGTTTTGTAAAAATAAATGTGATATTCTGTTTTCAATATAAGTATAATCTTGACTTAACGAAAGGAGTTTGAATTTTTCGAATTCAGTATAAATTCCCATTCCATTGGGGAACAATATAAAATCCTTGAGGTTAACGCTATAACTTTTACGTTGAAAATTAGTAGCACTTTGTCCTCGAACTTTTGCATTATTCAACTCATACTGAAGTCCACCATAATACATATATGGTGTTGGTACAATTTCAAAATTTTTATTTCGGGCTTCTAGTATTTCTTCTTCGGAATTTGGAGAAAGAATAAAATTAAAAACATTGTTTTTGTGTATAGGAATTATACCGAATTCCTCGTAACATGAATTTACAAGTAATAGTAGGATTGCGGCTATTATAAATTGAAAAGATCTCTCTCTCATCTTCTACGATCAACACTGTTGGTTATTTGTCGATAAAAGTAATTCTTTTGACTAAAAACGGCTTATTACAAAGTAAAAAAGATGTAGGTCAAATTAGAAGATGTTGTATATTTACAGATGTTGCCACTTTACATATACTTCATTCGCTTCATCAATTTTTTTAGATCTTACATCATAATGAAATACTTACTTATTTTACTATTACTAATTATAGGAGTAAACCTAAACGCACAAGACAATCGCGAATTGTTTAGGGGCGGAATGTTTTTACACACAGGTTTTGTACAAAATCACTTGGAAAAACCGCCAATAAATGGAATCGTAACGGGTATTGGTGGTAAGATTAGTTTCCGATTGGGAAATCATTTTAGATTGGGAACAGAGGGTTATGTATCTACATTTGGCTATAACGAAAACGAGGGGCAATACAAATTAGGCTGGGGCGGTATACTTACTGAATATCAATTTAACGACAATAAGCTAGCTCCAGTTTTGGGTGTAACACTTGGAGGAGGCAAAGTACACGACTTATATGTACTCACAGGAAACTTCACCGATAACAACTCAGATGAGACGATTTATAAAGTATACACTTCGTTTATTGTTACACCCCACTTCAGTCTTGAATATAAACTCACCGACAGTATTAACCTGGTAGGCAAAGTCGATTATATTTTTTATCCTGGAATTGATTACCCCAACTTTATAGCTAAAGGGCCAAGAATTTATTTTGGTGTTCTTTTTATGCGTTAAAGGCTCTTTGTTTTACCAAGGCTCCACATACCGAATTCAAAAGGTGTCCAATATTGGTATACCCTCTTTTATTTATGCTGAATTAGTTTCAGGTCGTATTTGCCTTTAATGCCAAGCCGACCATCACAAATTATAATGCCTGAGATTATTTCAGAAGTATCATCAATTATTTCTAATTGAGATTCGATATCGGCAGCAGTTTTTACTTTATTTCCAATTGCAGTAGCAAATGCATCGGCAATACCCGTATTCTTAGATATAATCATTACAGCATCAGCCTTGCCAAAGCTAATTGATGGGCCAACAGTTCCCGCCGAAGTACAAACACCTATGGGTGTATCTTCTGCAGGTATTTCAACACCAACTTTATTGGATAGAGAAGAATCGCCTGCATAAACCGAAAGTTGCATTGCTTTTTGAAGCGAAAGAAATAAATCGCCTCCATTTTCAACAACAAGCTCTTTTATAGCATATTTTTCAAGCAATGCTTTCCCTATATATTCTGAAAAAGCTCCAGCTACAGCTGCCATTGGCCCTGTTCCTGCTTTCATTGAAGCATTACACATGAATTGAGCAATATCTGGAGCAGATAAATCTAATTCTAGAGGTGAAAGTGAACCGACAAATTCAACGTTATTTTGAATATATGCTTCTAATTGTTGCCGAAATTCAATCAATTTCTGTTGAGCAAAATTGGCCATTTCTAATCGGAAGCTCTGAACATCGATACCAATCCACAAATCAGAATCTTTGTAGCCTACAACAAAAGAACGGAAACGTCCTTCGCCCATTCCGTCTCGATAAAACCGTGGTTCTTTTTTTTCCATCTCAGAATAAGTAAGCCAACTAATCATTGGTTGCAATGTGCCAAACGACTCATTGACCTACTGACTATCTTTTGTTAATTCTCGTTGTGAAAATCGATTTCGAATAAGTTCATGGGACATGCATTTAAACAAAGCTCACAAACAATACACTGTTTTTTATTAAATTGAAGCTCCCATGTTACAGGATGCATAGATAAAGCACCTGCAAAACATACTGCAGTACAATTGCCACAATTGATGCATTTATTTTGGTTCAATTTTATTTTTTTATCGAGCAAATCACATTCAACCTGATGCGTTTCGAGATATTTAATTCCTTTTTTTATGTTCGAAATTTTACCTTCTAATTCTAACAGCAAATTTCCTCGTTTCCCTGGAATAACTTCAGCCTTCAAAATATTAATGCTAATGTCGTACTCTTTTACCAGCACATAACTTAAAGGCTTATCGCCACTTTGAGGTGGAAACTTTAATACGTATCTTTTTTTTACTGTTTTCATTTTTCGCCTCCTTCTTCTTTTACTGTTACTTCAACTAAACCTTTAAGAGAAGTATTG
>JAQIBQ010000036.1 GCA_027859005.1 Prolixibacteraceae bacterium
CTATTTCAGCTACCGAAGGTGCAATTGGTTACATCGGATCTGAATATGCTTTTTCAATGAAAATTAAAACTGCAAATTTGAAAAACAGTGCTGGCAATTATGTTCAGCCTTCGCTGGAGAGCATTAGTGCTGCTGCAAAAGGCGACTTACCAGACGATACTCGTATAATGCTTACAAATTCTAGCGATCCAGAATCCTATCCTATTAGTGGATTTACATGGATTATCTTGTATCAAGAGCAAGCATACAATAACAGAACTTTAGAACAAGCTACCGAAACGGTTAACTTATTACAATGGTTAATGACCGATGCAGCACAATCACAAGCGATGAAAGTACATTACGCTCCGCTACCCGAATTGGCTGTTGAAAAAGCAAATAAGATTCTGAAGTCAATTACATTTGAAGGATCACCAATTTTATAATAGAGGAAAAAAAACAGTAAATGAACAGCGACAAAATCACAAAAATAGTTTTAGTCTCAGTTTCATTTTTGATTCTTTTGATTGCAGGAGGAATGGTATTCTCACTCGTGTCGGGGGCCATTCCTTCTTTTAAAGAGTTTGGGTTCAGTTTTATTACTTCAAAAGAATGGAACCCAACTGAAGGAAGAGAAAACTATAGTGCATTGCCTTTTATTGCAGGTACATTAATGACCTCAGTTACGGCTCTACTAATTGCCCTTCCATTATCGTTTGCAACATCTTTATTTCTGGGTGAATATTACAGAAACACAAAAATTGCAACCATTCTAGGGACTATGGTCGATTTATTGGCTGGAATTCCATCCATTGTTTATGGATTGTGGGGGTTTTATGTTTTGCGCCCTATAATGGTTGATTTGGGCTTAGGGAATCAGGGGTTTGGTGTGTTCACTGCCGGACTTATTCTTTCAATAATGATTATTCCCTATGCCACATCCTTAAGTAACGAAATTATTGCCATGGTCCCTAACGATTTGAAAGAAGCAGCTTATTCATTAGGAGCAACCCGACTTGAAGTAACTTTAAGCGTTACGGTTCCGGCAGCACGATCAGGAATTTTCGCAGGATACATTTTGGCTTTTGGACGTGCTTTAGGCGAAACAATGGCTGTTACAATGTTGATTGGAAATTCAAATTTGATACCTGATAATTTATTTTCTTCGGGAAATACAATGGCCAGTGTTATTGCCAACCAGTTTGGCGAGGCCGATGGCTTAAAGTTGAGTTCACTTATAGCCATAGCACTGTTGTTATTCGTAATAACAGGCATAATTAACGGTGTTGGAAAATACATAATCAAGAAATTTGACTAGAAATGGAGAGAGTAAATCCAATTTCATATCCCGATCATTCTAAAAGAAGAATCCTAAAGGAAAAGATTTTTCTAGGCTTGGTAATCGCTCTTTCTGCAATTACCGTCTCACCTATTATACTAATCATTTCTAAGCTGGTAATAAAGGGAGTGAAGCAATTTAGCTTCGATTTCATTTTTAAAACTACACCAAATACCTACGAGGCAATGACAGCTGTTGCCAGTGGAGAAAATATTCCGGGTGGTGTCTTAAATGGTATTTCAGGCACATTGCTTATGGTTGCTGCTGCTGCATTAATTGCAATACCGTTGGGTATTACAAGTGGTGTTTTTTTATACGAAAATCAAGGGAAACGTTTGGCTAATTTGGTACGTAATGTATCCGATATTTTGCAAGGTGTTCCCTCAATAGTGCTGGGACTGATCTCTTACATGTGGATTGTAAAACACATTACCCACGGATTTTCGGCTTTAGCTGGTAGCGTATCGTTATCAATAATGATGGTTCCAATGATTGTTCGCTCAACCGAAGAAACCTTAAAAATGATTCCAAACAGCATAAAAGAAGCAGCATTGGCTTTAGGTGTTCCGTATTATAAAGTAATTATTAAAGTACTAATCCCAACTGGCTTTAGCGGAATGCTAACTGGGATACTTTTAGCAATATCGCGCGTAATTGGCGAAACAGCTCCTTTAATGCTTACTGCATTAGGTAGTACTATGGTAAACTGGGATATAACACAGCCAACAAGCGCCCTACCTTTATTGGTATGGGAATTCTACAACGATCCGAACATGGTTGACCTTATTTGGAGTACATCGTTGCTTTTAATGGTAATTGTGTTGATATTTAACTTGGTATCAAAAAAAATTGCAAAAAGCCGACAATAAATGAATAAAAATATAGCAAAAATAGAAGACCCAATTTTATCTGTTCGTGACCTCACAGTAGCTTACGATAAAAACGAAGCGGTAAAACAAGTTTCGGTCGATTTTAAAAAGAACAGCGTTACTGCAATTATGGGTCCATCGGGTTGTGGAAAAAGTACTTTGCTAAGGGCATTTAACCGAATGCACGAGTTGTATGAAAACATTCACATTACCGGACAAATAATTTTGAATGAAGAAGATATTATGAAAATGCCTCCCATAAAAGTTCGTAGAAACTTGGGAATGGTATTTCAGCGTCCAAATCCATTTCCAACTATGAGTATTTACGACAATGTTATTGCCGGATACAAATTAAATGGGATACGACTTAAAAAAAGCGAAAAAGACGAAATAGTTGAACGTTCGCTAAAAGACGTAGCTCTTTGGGACGAAGTGAAAGATACGCTTTTCAAAAAGGGAACATTCCTTTCGGGAGGTCAACAGCAACGTTTATGTATTGCTAGGGCTTTAGCTTTTAGCCCCGAAGTTATTTTGCTAGATGAACCAACATCGGCACTTGACCCCATAGCAACCTCAAAAATTGAGGAAATGTTAATCAATCTTAAAAAGAATTATACCATTATAATGGTAACACATAACATGTCGCAAGCAGCCCGAATTTCAGACTATTCACTATTCATGTATTTAGGAGAACTGGTTGAATACGACAAAACCAAAACCATGTTCACCAACCCTAAAGAAAAAAGAACAGAAGAATATTTGACGGGTAAGTTTAGTTAAACTTTTCACATTAGCATTAATAAAATTGAGCAATAAAGAAATAGCACAAGGCAAAGTCATGAAGAACTTTGAAACCATGGCCAATTTGGTTTTGGGGCAGCTCGACCAAATTGAAGAATTACTAAATAAAGGCGAAATGACTTTTACCGAGGAAGAGTCGATTGCATTTAAAAATACAGAAAAAGAAATTGATAATCTTGAGGTTAAATTGAACGATCGGATTATAAAAACCATAGTGTTGTAT
>JAQIBQ010000077.1 GCA_027859005.1 Prolixibacteraceae bacterium
GCACGTGGTTTAGAAATCCCATTCGACGTGGCTTCTAATCCTGAGTTTCTGAAAGAAGGTAATGCAGTAGAAGATTTTCTTAAGCCCGACCGAATTGTTGTTGGAATTGAATCAGATGAGGCTGAAAAAGTAATGAGAAGACTTTACAAACCATTCTTACTCAATGGACATCCCATTTTATTCATGGATATATTATCGTCAGAAATGACAAAATATGCCGCGAATTCAATGCTAGCTACAAAAATTAGTTTCATGAACGATATCGCTAACTTATGTGAATTAGTTGGTGCAAATGTCGACTCGGTTCGAAAAGGAATTGGATCTGATGCCAGAATTGGAAATAAATTCATCTACCCTGGTACTGGTTACGGTGGTTCTTGCTTTCCTAAAGATGTACAAGCCTTGATACGAACGGCTGATGAATACGGACATTCACTAGACATTCTAAAAGCGGTTGAAAGTGTAAACTACCGTCAAAAATCAGTACTCGTAACAAAAATTAAAAAGCATTACAATAACAACATTAAAGGAATGAGGTTTGCCATATGGGGCTTAGCCTTCAAACCTAAAACCGACGATATGCGTGAAGCTCCATCACTAGTAATTATTGATGAATTGATTGCACTAGGAGCTCAAATCACAGCCTATGATCCTGTTTCAATGGAAGAAGCTGAACGAATTTTAGGTGATAAAATTACTTATGCAAAAGATGAATACGACGCATGTATCGACGCTGATGCATTAATAATTGTTACAGAATGGGCTGAGTTTAGAATTCCAAACTTTAGAGTTTTAGAAAAACTATTGAAATCCAAAACCATTTTCGATGGTCGTAATATATACGATACTATCGAAATGAAAGAACTGGGATACAGTTACTATAGCATAGGAAGAAAACCAGAAATAGCCAATAAATAAAACTCATTATGAAAAGAATATTAGTTACAGGTGGCGCAGGATTTGTTGGATCACATTTGTGTGAGCGTTTGCTAAACGAAGGCAATGAAGTAATTTGTTTGGATAACTATTTTACTGGAAAAAAAAGCAAGATTACCCATCTTATAGATAATCCATATTTCGAAATTGTACGTCATGACGTTACAATGCCTTACTTTATTGAAGTTGATGAAATCTATAATCTAGCTTGCCCAGCATCACCAGTTCATTATCAATACAATCCCATTAAAACGATTAAAACATCAGTAATGGGTGCCGTAAATATGTTAGGCCTTGCCAAACGTATTAAAGCGAAAGTACTACAAGCATCTACAAGTGAAGTATATGGCGACCCTGAAATACATCCTCAAACAGA
The DNA here is from genome assembly GCA_027859005.1 of Prolixibacteraceae bacterium. GTDB lineage: Bacteria > Bacteroidota > Bacteroidia > Bacteroidales > Prolixibacteraceae > Roseimarinus. Next base: position 1,313 of record JAQIBQ010000077.1, read on the forward strand.
AAATTATTGGGGTCATGTAAATCCTATTGGTATTCGTTCATGCTACGACGAAGGAAAGCGCTGTGCTGAATCACTTTTTATGAATTATCATTACCAAAACGATGTGCGTATTAAGGTGATTCGAATATTCAATACATACGGCCCCAAAATGGAACCCGATGATGGTAGAGTTGTTTCAAACTTTATTGTACAGGCACTGAAAGGTGAAGACATCACCATCTTTGGAGACGGACTACAAACAAGAAGTTTCCAATATGTAAGTGATTTAGTGGAAGGTATGATTAGAATGATGGCTACTGGCGACGATTTTATTGGGCCTGTTAATATTGGAAATCCAGGTGAATTTACAATGATTGAATTAGCTCAGAATATAATTGATTTAACTGGTGCTAAATCAAATTTAATTCATATGCCTTTACCAAAAGACGATCCAACTCAACGTCAACCCGACATTAGCCTTGCAAAAGAAAAATTAAACGGATGGGAGCCAAAAGTTCCGTTAAAAGAAGGTTTAACTAAAACAATTGAGTACTTTGATCAGCTTTTATCCGGAAAAATAATTAGATAAATTATGAAAGGAATTATACTCGCCGGAGGTTCTGGCACACGCTTATATCCAATAACCAAAAGCATCTCAAAACAAATAATCCCAGTATACGATAAACCAATGATATATTATCCTTTATCGGTACTAATGCTTGCTGGAATTCAGGAAATATTAATCATTTCAACACCAACCGACCTCCCCATGTACAAAAATTTGTTAGACGATGGAACTCAGTTGGGTATTAAACTTAGCTATGCAGAACAACCTTCACCCGATGGCTTGGCACAAGCCTTTATTATTGGCGACGAATTCATTGGAAACGATTCGGTATGCTTAGTTTTGGGCGACAATATTTTTTATGGCTATAATTTTCGAGAAACCCTCGAAGAAGCTACTGAATTAAAAGAAGGTGCTACTGTTTTTGGATACTACGTGAATGACCCCGAACGCTATGGTGTTGCCGAATTCGATGAAACAGGCAAAGTACTTTCATTAGAGGAAAAACCTGAAAAACCAAAATCAAATTATGCAGTTACTGGTTTGTATTTTTACGATAATACCGTTGTGCAAAAAGCAAAAGGCTTAAAACCATCGAAACGCGGTGAATTGGAAATAACCGACTTGAATAAAATATATTTAGAAGACAAAAAGCTAAATGTAAAATTATTGGGTAGAGGTTTTGCATGGCTCGATACTGGCACACACGACAGTTTATTACAGGCTTCGAATTTTATTGCAACCATTGAGAACCGACAGGGATTGAAGGTTGCCTGCCTAGAAGAAATTGCCTTTAAAAAAGGGTACATCAACAAAGATCAATTATTGGCATTAGCCAAACCTATGTTGAAAAACCACTACGGACAATACCTTGAGAAACTAGTTGACAATCAAATAAAATCATATTAATTGTGAAGATAATTAAAACTGAAATTCCAGATTTAGTAATTATTGAACCCCGTATATTTAAAGATGAACGGGGTTATTTTTACGAATCATACAATGAAAAAACATTTCATCAAAATGGAATCAAAACACATTTTGTACAAGATAACGAATCAAAATCAGTGAAAGGTACTATACGTGGCTTGCACTACCAATTAGATCCCTTTGCCCAAACTAAATTGGTTCGGGTTATTGAAGGGATTGTATACGATGTTGCTGTGGATTTAAGAAAAGGTTCTCCAACATTTGGAAAATGGCACGGAGAAATTCTAACGGCCGATAATAAAAAGCAATTTTATGTTCCCAAGGGCTTTGCGCATGGGTTCTCGGTATTAAGCGAAACCGCAGTTTTTGCTTACAAATGCGATGAAACATATAACAAAGATGCTGAACGAGGCATTCGTTATAACGACACTTCTTTAAATATTGATTGGAAAATTGCAGAAGACTTATCCATCGTATCCGAAAAAGATAGATTACAACCTTTACTTACAGACGCTGAATTTAATTTCAAGTTTTAATATGAGAAAATTTTAGTTTTTAGACGATGAGAATTACAACTCCGAATGAAATAAAATCGACCATTCTTGTAGTAGACGACAACAAAAAGAATCTACAGGTACTTGGCAACATTCTAAATGAAGTAAATTACAAAGTTGCGATGGCAATTGATGGTAATTCAGCCTTAAAATTAGCCAATCATTTACTTCCCGATTTAATTATTTTAGATATTATGATGCCAGGGATGGATGGATTTGAAGTTTGTAAAATTCTTAAGGCCGATGAAAAGACAAAAGAAATTCCCATCATTTTTTTAACTGCTAAAGTTGAACTCGACGACGTTATTGAGGGCTTCAATTTAGGAGGTGCCGATTACATTACTAAACCTTTCAAAAAGAAGGAATTACTTGTTCGAATTAAAAACCATCTCGATTTAATTCAAAGCAAACGTAAAGTTGAAGAACAAGCAGCTCAATTAAAAGCTGCAAACTTGTTTAAAGACAAGTTATTCTCAATTATTGGTCACGACCTTAGATCACCACTAAGCTCTCTAAAATTAACTTTCGATTTAATTGTAGCTGGTTTAATTAGTATACACGACGACGATTTTATAGATACCGTAAAAAGCCTTTCAAAGTCGACTGAAGAGGCTTATGTATTATTAGAAAACCTATTGGGTTGGGCAAAATCAGAAAGCGGCACGCTCGAAGTTGCTGCTGAAACCATAAATATGAAGGAAATGGCTGAAAGTACTCAGCGTCTATTAAAACTAAACTTAAAAAATAAATCAATAAATTTCATAATTGATGTTGAAGACAAGGTTTTAGCATGGGCCGATAGTCAAATGATCCAAACCACACTTCGAAACCTTGTTTCAAATGCCACAAAATTCACACCTACAAATGGCACAATAACGATTCATGCTTTTCAGGAAGGCGATAAAATCATAACCAATGTTAGCGATACAGGAGTTGGCATTCCACCAGAAAGCTTAGCTCAACTTTTTGTGGCACGTGGGAAAATTAAAACTTATGGAACAAACAATGAACCAGGAAGCGGATTAGGTTTAATTCTTTGTCACGATTTTATTGAAAAAAATGGAGGTGAATTAACGGTTACGAGCAAACTTAATGAAGGAAGTACTTTTTCTTTTTCATTGCCATGCATAGAAACAAGGCCTAATTCCTAATAACTTTTTGTTGAAATCTATTTTTACTTTCCGTTGTAATCACCAGATAATACATTCCTTTATTTAAAGCAATATTATCTATTTTCATAATTGGCAAATAATAGCTTGGTGCAGTACCTGAGCTAACCTTCTTACCTGAAAAAGTGTGCATTGTCCAATTAACAATCGGATCGTTTTCAAGATTAACTAAATACAAATTTTGAAGAAATGGATTTGGAAAAGCAAAAGGACTATCCACCAACTCATCAATTTCAAAAGGAAAAGCAACAGATATTTCTACTCCATTAATTTTAACATAATTTTTCAAAGGGAATAAAGATAAATTTAGAACCGAATCGAGTACATTGGTTCTAAACTGTACAACTTCTGCTTGATTAATTTGCTCATTCCCCAAAATTATATTTTCTACTTCAAATTCATTTTCAGCTAAAACTTGCATTAAAGTGGGGCCTAAACTATCGTTTTCGTTTTGCTTTTGCGAAAAATATAATTTTATGTCGTACTCATTTGGCTCACATTCAAACTGCAAGCGCATCGGCTTATCATTGGGCTTAATAAATGCATAAGGTCCAAAAAGACTATCAGGTGCTGATGTTGTATTTCTTCCGTTCCAAGAGTAACTTCCAGTACTTTGTAATATTTGAAATGAATAATTGGAGTAATTCTCTTTCCCCGACTCCCAGTTTATTGGATTCCCACTTAACTCCGGACCACCAAAATTTACTCTGTAAATTACTTTACCTGCTTCTAAGTCTGCAGGTTTAATCAATAAAGAAATGTTTGAAATTGCATACCCATTGTACCCATCATCAGCCAATAGTTGAAATGAATAACTACCAGCATCACTGTATTTGGGTTGAACAAGTAACACATATTTATTAAATGAAAGTTTTTGTTTATTTATAAAACTTGGAGCATTGATTACATCAAGTGTAAGTTCATCATCATCAGGATCAGCAAGTTCTATTGTTATCGAATTCTTCTCTAAATTATTGAATGAAAAAATTGAGTCGCTTTTTATTATTGGTGATTGATTGCTTTTCGACTTCACCACAATTTCAAATGTTGCTTTAACTTCAACTTTATGACTTTCTTCAATTACAGTTACTACTGCATTGAAAAATTCAACTTGCAGATTTGTTGCATCAACTTATCAATGACTTAATCCAGTTTGTCTATC
>JAQIBQ010000116.1 GCA_027859005.1 Prolixibacteraceae bacterium
TAGCTACAAAGATAGTTTTTGAAAAGAAAAATAGCTTTAAGTGAATTGATAAAATTCGAAAGTTTAATGTAGCTATTCTTGGGGCAATGAAGGTCTCACTAATAGTGAAGAATGAACTAAAACACTATGCATGTAAAATACACAGGTTTAACATTTCGAATAAAATTCGATACTACAATTAGTTGAAGAGCTTGAAGACAGAAGAAAAAAGCTTTTCTGTTAATCATCTTGAAAACATTAGTCTCCCTATTGGATCAGTTCAACTTTCGGGTGGAGTATTAAAACTAACTTGTAAATTTTACCTGACTAAATCTTGAATTAATAAAGTAAACTTTCTGTCTTCTTTTGTCATATCGCCTGTAGCCGGCTGTGCTCTTCCGTTTTTTATTAATATTGAGATTTCTCCCTCTCGGTCGAAATGACGTTTTTGGGACAGCCTCTTGGATGACACAAAAAAAGGGTGAAACTTACGCTTCACCCTCGGTATAATGGTTTGTAGTATTAATCAAATAATTCGTTTAACTTATCGGCCATTGAGTTCGCTAATGCTTTGGCTTCTTCGTATTTATCTTTTTTCAGTGCCCCTTTTTCTTCAACCGATGGATTGATAATTTCCCATTTAATTTGCTCTGCAAATTTTTCTAAATTTTTAACTCCGCCGCCGTTCCAACTGTAGGAACCAAACACACCCAATAAATGATCTTTAATGCCTTTGTGCTGAATTTCTTTAAGTACATTTTCAAGGGTTGGGAACATCTCGTTGTTGTATGCACAGCTTCCCGCAATTAAACCTTTGTATTTAAAAACGTCAGAAATAATATTCGATACATGTGTTTTTGAGGGATCGTAAGTGCGAATGTTTTTAATGCCACGTACTGCCATTTGACGACCAATAGCATCGGCCATTTTTTCGGTGTTTCCATACATCGACCCAACCAAAATAACCACCCCCTTTTCGGTAGTGTAACTACTCCACTGTTGGTATTTCTCAACAATATAAGCAATATGGCTTCGCCATATTAATCCGTGTGATGGAGCTATCATTTTTATATCAAGACTTTCAAGTTTAACCAGTGCACGTGCTGTATGTGGACAGTATTTCCCAACAATATTCGTAAAATAACGCATGGCTTCTTCTTCGTAGAAAGAAAGATTGACTTCATCGTCGAACACACCTCCATCAAGTGCACCAAAGCTACCAAAAGCATCGTTTGAAAAAAGAATGTTCTCGGTACTTTCAAATGTTACCATACTTTCGGGCCAATGAACCATAGGAATGGTATAAAAATTCAGTTTATGTTTTCCCAAGTCCAATTCATCGCCATCGGCAACAGTAAGGATATCTTCAGTAATTCCATAAAAATTTTCAATCATTGGAAATGTTTTCTTATTTCCAACAATGGTAATGTTTGGATACTTTTCGCGAATGGCAGATAAAGAACCCGAATGATCAGGTTCAACATGATTCACAACTACATAATCAACAACACGTTCGCCTAATATGTCATCTAATTTTTCAAAATAATCGTCTGTGAATTTTCTGTCAACAGTATCAATCAAGCAAACTTTTTCGTCTACAATTAAGTACGAATTATAAGTAACACCATAAGGCAAAGGCCAAAGGTTTTCAAATAATGAAGTACGCCTGTCGTTGATTCCTAAAAAATAAATATCATCACTAAGGTTAACCTTATACATAGTTCTTTGCTTAAAATTTACTGCGAATCTAACAGTTTTCTAGAACAATGTTTGGTGAGCGTATCCTAAACTGTTTGTTTTAACAATATTTTCACGGAAATTCATTCATTCAAAAGAGCAAAACATTATTTTAGCAAAAAATTTTACAAAATGGCATTAGATAAAAGGAACAAAGCTCAGATATTCCCCAGGATTGGTAAGTTTTCAATGGCAATTATTGCGCTATTATTTATTATATCTGGTTTTAGAGCTTACGAAATTTTTGGATTTATTTTTAAACCCATCGTTCAAAAAGATGCCATCGTTTTGGTGCAAACAGGTGCTACCTATACCGATGTAGAAGAACTATTACAAAATGAAAAGATAATTGAAAATGCCAAGGCTTTTCGATGGGTTGCCCGTAAGAAGAAATACAAGCAGCATGTAAAACCAGGCCGTTACCAAGTAAAAAAAGGCTGGAATACGAATGTACTGGTTAATAAACTTAGAATTGGCGATCAGCTACCGGTAAAGGTTACTTTTAACAACGTACGGTTTTTTGAGGAATTGGCTGGAAAAGTAAGTGTTTATTTCGAGCAAGATTCAATTGCTTTTCTGAACGCTTTTAACAATACAGAATTACAAGAAAAATACGATTTCAATTCGGCAACATTCTCAGCTATGTTTATTCCCAACACCTACGAAGTGTATTGGAATACAAGCCCCGAGAAGTTTATCGATAAAATGCACCGCGAATACCTTGCCTACTGGACCATGGACAATAAAGACAAAGCAAAAAAATATGGCTTAAGCCCTTTAGAAGTTTCAATACTTGCGTCAATTGTTCAAGAAGAAACCATTAAAGAAAATGAAAAAGCAAAAGTTGCAGGACTATACATTAATAGGATAAAAAAGGGCATGTTACTCCAAGCTGACCCAACCATTAAATTCGCAATACACGACTTTTCAATTAGAAGAGTAACAAATAAAATGCTTGAGGTTGATTCGCCCTACAATACTTATAAGAACATTGGCTTACCTCCAGGCCCAATTAACTTTCCAGAGCTATCCTCAATTGAAGCGGTTTTAGAGGCTGAAAAACATAGCTACTTGTACATGTGTGCAAAAGAAGATTTCTCGGGATATCACAACTTCGCTAAAAACCTTCGTCAACATAACGTTAATGCAGCCAAATACCGTAGCGCTTTAAACAAGAATAAAATTTGGAGATAAATTTATTCGCATTTAGCTATTAGGCAAAGCATCAAATTCTTTTATTCTCAAACCACGAAACCATAACACCTTGAACCTTTAGCTTATAAATTATCTTTTATCGGTATACACCCCCTGCTGTTCACTTAATTATTGTAACTCAGTCCTAATTATAGTTATCAATATTATGATGGATCACATGGAAAAGTTGTGGGGAAAATATTAATGTGTTATGCTTCTGTATACTTTCTGTCCAACCCAACAGTCTTCGAAACCCTATTCTGACTGGTACTCATTGTCATACTTCAC
>JAQIBQ010000119.1 GCA_027859005.1 Prolixibacteraceae bacterium
GTGTGAATAATTTTCGATATAATTAATCGCTTCTTTTGGGCTATCAACAATTTCATACAACTTTTTGTAGTTTTCTTTTGCAAAGCCATCGGTAAATGATTTTTCAAACTGTTGGAATAGGTTGTTGTAAAACCCATCTGTATTTACAAATACAATAGGTTTTTGGTGATAGTCAAGCTGTTTAAGTGTAATCACCTCAATAATTTCCTCAAGTGTACCAAAACCTCCCGGTAGAGCAATAAAGGCATCCGATTTTTGGTGCATTAGTGTTTTTCTTTCATCCATTGTTGTAGTGATAACGAGCTCATCAGGATGTTCTGAACTTAAATTTTTATCGTGAATCTTTTGAGGTATAACGCCCAATATTTTCCCTTGGTTCTTTTTAACAGTAATTGCAACCATGTCCATAAGACCAACATTTGCTCCGCCATATACTAACGAATGCTTATGCTTACCAATAAGTTCTCCTAATAATTCTGCCGCTGCAAAGTGGATGTCTGCTACTGCATTGCTTGATGAACAAAAAACACAAATTTTCATTTTCTGTAAAATGATTAAAAAAAAGAGCAAAATAAGAAGTTAACCCATTTTGCTCTCTCTTTAGATTTATATATTTCCAAAACTCTTTTATTTAAACATCGATATTTGCATAAGTTGCATTATCCTCGATGAATTGACGCCTTGGAGGTACTTCGTCGCCCATAAGCATTGAGAATACATGATCTGCTTCGGCTGCATTCTCAATTGTTACTTGACGTAAAGTACGTTTATCTGGGAACATGGTAGTTTCCCACAATTGATCAGCATTCATCTCTCCCAAACCTTTGTATCGTTGAACATGAACAGAGCTTTCTTTGCCTCCGCCCATTTCTTCAATCAAACGAATACGTTGTTGTTCTGTCCATGCATATTCCTGTTTTTTACCTCTTTTAACAAGATAGAATGGAGGAGTTGCTATGTAGAGATATCCATTAACAATAAGGTCATTCATGTACCGAAAGAAAAGGGTCATAATTAAGGTGGCAATGTGGCTTCCATCCACATCGGCATCGGTCATGATTATGATTTTATGGTACCTTAATTTGTTTATATTAAGGGCTTTTGCATCTTCTTCGGTTCCAATACTAACGCCAAGAGCTGTGAAAATATTTCTGATCTCCTCGCTGTCAAAAACTTTATGCGGCATAGCTTTTTCCACATTCAAAATTTTACCTTTTAACGGTAGAATTGCTTGGAATTGACGATCACGACCTTGTTTCGCTGTACCACCAGCAGAATCACCCTCGACAAGAAATATTTCGCATTTCTCAGGATCTTTATCGGCACAATCGGCAAGTTTACCGGGTAAGCCACCACCAGACATCACATTTTTACGTTGCACCAATTCACGGGCTTTACGCGCTGCATGTCTTGCAGTTGCAGCTAAAACTACTTTTTGTACTATCGATTTGGCATCCTTGGGATGTTCTTCAAGATAATTAGCTAACATTTCACTAACAGCCTGATCAACACATAAACTAATTTCAGAGTTTCCTAATTTTGTTTTTGTTTGACCTTCAAATTGAGGTTCAGCAACCTTTACCGAAACAACAGCTGTAAGTCCTTCACGGAAATCATCTCCACTAATATCGAATTTAAGTTTTTCAAGCATCCCCGATTTATCGGCATAAGCTTTTAGTGTACGAGTTAAGCCACGACGGAATCCTGTTAAGTGGGTACCTCCTTCAATGGTATTAATGTTGTTCACATAAGAGTGGATATTCTCTGTAAATGAAGTATTGTAATGTAAAGCTATTTCAACAGGTACATCATTTTTTTCTGTCGCAATATTAATGGTTTCGTCAATTAACTTCTCACGAGAACCATCTAAATATTCAACAAATTCTTTTAATCCTTCTTCTGAAAAGAATTCTTCTGTACGAAAGCCATTGTCTTCAACAATTTCACGACGATCGATTAGTTTTAATTTTATACCCGCATTTAGAAAGGCAAGTTCCCGTAAGCGAGCTGCTAATATGTCGTATTTGTAAATTGTAGTAAGAAAAATACTATCATCGGGAAAGAAAGTTACAATGGTTCCTGTAATATCTGTAGTACCAATTTGATGTACATCGGCTTGAGGTTTCCCTTTTGCATATTCTTGAACCCAAACTTTACCATCACGATGAATTTCAGCTTTTAAATACTTTGACAATGCATTTACACATGAAACACCAACTCCGTGAAGTCCACCAGATACTTTATAGGAATCTTTATCGAATTTACCACCGGCATGTAGAACTGTCATAACAACTTCCAGTGCCGATTTATTTTCTTTCGTATGGTGTTCAGTAGGTATACCACGACCGTCGTCGGTAACTGAAATTGAATTGTCTTCGTTAATGACGACCTCAATGACATTGCAGTATCCAGCCATGGCTTCATCAATCGAATTGTCGATAACCTCATAGACTAGATGGTGAAGACCTTTTTCGTTCACGTCCCCAATATACATGGCAGGACGTTTTCTAACGGCTTCTAAACCTTCGAGAACCTGAATACTATCGGCTGAATAACCATTCTCTTTTTTTATTTCTTCGTTTTCTAAATCACTCATTGATTTATCGTTTTAATTAACATTCAATACAAACCAAAATCATCATTTTTCGATGATTATTCCCTTAAAAACATAATTGTGTTTGGGTAGTTTCAAAAACTCACCTCCTGAAGCGAAGATTGTGTTTAAACCTAAAGTTGAAAAGTGACATTATGGTTCTGAATTTCAATGTGTTGCAAAAGTGTTTTTTACTATTTTAAAATTGCGATCAAATATAGCAAAAGATCGCTTCTTTGCCTAAGAAATAGAAGGGTTAAAGACAAAAGTTTTCAACAAGTTAAGGTTGGTTTATTGAGGGCTCTAAAAAGTGTAGCTGCCGCCAATTAATATAAGCAATCCTTGTTGGTTATATCCATTCCAGACTTCATATTTCTGATTAAGAATATTTGAAGCATCTAAAAAGAAATTAACCTTTTGGGAGTACCTGTAATTTACAGCCAGGTTGAGATCGATAATCTGATCTAGCTTATTTGCGCTTTCGGTAATAATAGGTAGGGTTGGATTACTTGTGTAGTCTGATAACTTGTATTTTGCAACTCTCGCTCCAATGTAGTTAAATCCAATTGTTGAACTTATTTGTTTTGTAATTTTAAATGTTGAATTAAGTGAGATGTCAAAATCAGGCATGTGAGATAGAATTGTAAGATTTTTTGCATCGTACACATAATAATTACCTTGTAAATTTAAACTAAAATCATTGCTGCTATATCGAATATTACCTCCTAATTTAAGTAGGTTTATATCGTCGTATTCAACTGAAAATAAATTATCAACAATAGATCCTTGGCTTGATTTTTCTTCTTCTAAAAAGAAAAATGCTTCGTTCTGATTTATGGCGTAGTTGACATCAAACAAGTAGGAGAGTTTCCTGCTTATTTTTCCTTTTATTCCACCATAAATTCGAATTACTTCTTCCGATGGTTTAAGTTCTGTATTGTAATTAATGTATGGGTTTTTTAATGCAGATTGCTTGTAGCTATTGGCAGAAAAACCACCGTCGGCACCTGCAAACAAACTCATTATTCCCTTAATCGGATGATATGCAAAATAGATGTTAGGCGAAATATTCCATAGCAGGGTAGAATCAGCTCCAATTATTGTTCCTAGGTTAAATCCAGCAGTTAAGTCAAAAAATTCTTTTGAGAAGCTTATTGTTGGTGTTATTTCTACGTTGTAAAACTGATGATTTAATAGTGTATTGTCAATATTATTCACAACATTGTTCTGATAGTAATAATCGAAAACGGTTGATAGCGCAATTGTGTATTTACGTTCTTTTTTACTGAATAAACCTTTGTAATTTGCCTCATGTGCTGTTTGGGTAGTCGCATTCCAGAAATAATTGTACCCTAAATTTATAGTATAGCCTAGTTTGGCTCTGTTGTTTGTGTTTATAAGCTTCATTTTAGCTGTGGCATTATTCAATGCTTGTTTGCTGTTAAGGGTGGTAGAGTTTGCCTCTGTTTGTCTGTACGAGAGTGTATCGGTACCAGGGAATCCATAATAATTGATTCTGTCTCGATTGTATTTTATTTCCCAATCCAAAATCGATTTTCTGAAATAATTCTTCATGAAAACTCGTGCTAAATTATTGCTGTTTGGTGCTTTCATTTTCAACCCATTGTTTAACAAAACTGAAGGCCGTGATGAAAAATGCTTCATTTGCAATCCAAAGTCTGTTTTTTTAGATGGAGTAGTATTTATATACAATTCGCCGTAAGGTGTCCATGCGTTTCCTAGAGCTCCTTTTACATAACCGAGGTTTGATTTTGTTCGGGGGGGATTTCCCAGTTGAACTACTGGTAAATGATTTATCGTTTTTTCAACGGGTATATCTTTTGAATATATTCGGTATTCAAAACTAGGTGTATAGTTAAGTGTGTCGTTAATTCGAGGGTTGGTGCCAATTTTGTAGGCGTCGGAAATGCTTGGCTGATAGGCTTTGATTACTTCAACTTCCTTGTTAAGTGTTGAGTCGGTTTGTGCATTCAGTATGTTTGCTGAAAGCAGCAGTATAATTGAGGTAATTATGATGTTTACTTTTTTCATTTCAAATTGGCTATTAATTAATTTGTGTTGAATCTGAAGCTTCTGTGGTTAGAATTGTCTCTTTCTCTTTTTCTTCTAAAATTGCTTTCTTCTTTTTGGCTTCATTGATTATTCCATCTTCAATGTCGGTGTAATTGTCGATAATGCTATTCAGCGTATGTTTGGCTTGAAAAAGGTCGTCCTTGGCAAGATAAACATCACTTAAAAGAATAAACGATTTTGCCAACCAGTATTGATGTGGTGTATTTTTACTTATAAAATCCATCACTTCATTTTCGCATTCATCTAGTTTCTTTTTATTGTATAAAATTTGTGCTATAAAATATTTCGATTCAGCACCTTCAATTGATTTTGTGTCGGTTGTTAGCAGTTTGAAATACTTAAATGCTTCATCTTCTTCATTCATGAGATAATACGATTTTGCCATTTTGTAGTTTGCTTCTCGTATCATTAAGTCGGTAACATTATCGGTAACTAGAAGCGTGATAGCTGTTTTGACAGTGGCCGCGTATTTATTTAGTTCGTAATTTGTACGCATGATTCCTAGTCGCGCTTTTAGTAAATTCCATTTAGTATTCGCAATTTGTTCTAAGCGAGTAAAGTAATCAAATGAACTATTGTACTTTTCGGCATTGTAGGTTAATTCTCCTGCTTTAATTAATGCTTGTTCGGTAAAAATATGATCGGGTTGCTCAGCAACTTCTTCGTATAAATTGAGTGCTTCTGAATAGTTCTCATTTTTGTAATTGGTCTCAGCCAAATAAAATAATGCGTTTACTTTGAAGTTCGCATCCGGGAAGCGTTTCAAATATAATTCCAATTGAGTTGAAGCTGTTTCTAGTCCATCCATGTAGGATTTTTCAGCTGCTAAATAAAAAGTGGAATCTTGCTCATTCGCTGAGATTGAAACTAAATCACCTAATGATTTCGTGTAAATAAAATAACCATCAACATTATTCATATCAATGTAATTATTTTTGATCCCAACCAAAGCTGCTTTTGCTTCATTTGAATTGGGGTAGTTTTCAACAACTTTTTTGTAATTATCTAAGGAAGTTTTGTAATTGCTTTTGTTGTAATAAATTAAACCTAATTGAAGCAAAGCTTTCTTTGAAAAGTTACTTTGTTGTAGTTCTCTGATTAATTGGTTGTAGCCTGCGGTTGCTTTATCTAAATCACCAATTCGTTCATGTGATTTTGCTATTTCATACAGTGCATCGTCAATGAAAGAGGAGCGAGGATATTGGTCAACTAATTTATTAAGTTCGTTGATTTTACTCGAATAATCTCGTTCTAATCCATAACAGGTTGCTTGCTGGAACAAGGCATAGTCTGGGTCATAGCTATTCATTTGATGTGATTGCTCGTAATATTGTATAGCCTCGGTGTATTTTCGAATTAAATAGTAATAATCTCCAACACGATTTGCTGCATCGGCTTTCATTTTATTATTTGCAGAACTCTGATCCAAGTATTTTCTAAACCAAGTAGCTGCTTCCTCGTATTTCTTTTGATTGAAATAACAATAGGCTGTATTATAATAGGCTGTTGTATATTCTGGAAGGGAGTATGCTCCGGGTGAAGATTGAAACTCTGAAAATAAGTCGATTGCATTTTGGTATTTCTTTATGCGGTAATTTATTTCAGCACTCCAATACAACGCTTGTGCTTTAAAAGTCCGATTGTATTGCCCTTTTGCCAACGATAAATTGAAATATTTCAATGCATCGGTATATAATCTGTCGTTCAAAAGTTCTAATCCACGATAATAAGTAAGTCGTTGGTAAGCTTCTTTTATCGATGAAGATTGATTCTTTATTTTATCAATTGAATTTATGGCATCCCTGTAATTTCGGGTAGTCATGTATACTTTAACCAAGTAATTGAAAGCCGCATCGTTTCTTTCAGAATCGGGATATTTTACAATGTATTGATCGAATGCTTTAATGGTTTCATTGAATGGAGAGTAGGACAGTTCATAGGTTAGTTTCGCATAGTTGAATAAGGCATCTTCTTCAATTCTTGGGTCGAATGAATATTTCGAAGCTTCTTGGAATGCGATACGTGCTTTGTTCTTATTGTCGAGTTGTAACTGGCAGTCGGCTAGGTGATAGAAAGCATTCTGAGCCATTAAGTCTTTTTTAAAACTTGCTTTTTCAAACGACTTAATTGCATCTTTGTAGTCTTTCATTTGGTAGTAGCAATAGCCCAGTCTGAAATAGTCTTCGGGTGCTTTTTTGCCTCCAACACCCTTATAGGCATCTAGGTATTTAACGGCACTGATGTACTTACCTGTTTCGTAAAATGAATCGCCTACAATTTTTAAAAGTTCATTTTTTTGTGGAGCAGGAGCAGAGGCAACGAGTTTCTCCCCATAAGTTATTACCTTTTCGTATTTTTCTTGCAGGTAATAAATCTGAGTCGTATAAAAACGAATAAAACCTGAAAAGTTACGGTTGTTTTCAAGTTTTGAAAACTCATCGAGTGCTGTTTCATAGTTCCCCTCTAAATAGTTAATGTAACCCCAATAATAGGTTGCCGATGAAGCATAAATTGAATTGCTCTTTTTTACTTCGAAAAAAGATTGAGCTGCAGCTTTCAAATTGCCTGCTTCGAAATTGCTATACCCCTTATAAAATGCAAAATCGTCTTTATCGTTTTTTGAAAGCAATCTTTTATCTACTTTCAAAAAAGTTCTTGATGCTAATCTATAGCGTTTGTTACTGAATTGTAGTTTTGATAATTCGTACCACAATTGATTTTCCCAAGGACTTCCTTGTGTATTTTTTAAGTAGCTTGTTATATCATTTTCGGCAGTTCTATTATTCTGTTTTACTTGACACATTAAACGGTAATAGTCAAGGTCGTAGGCAATGGGGTTTAATGAATTTGTATTGTCGAGAATGTCGAGAATAACTCGTTCGGCTGCAATGTAATTCGATGATGAATACAATTCAATTACCTGATTTAAGGTTGCTTGTTTTGTTTGACTTTGAGGTGTAATACCTGAAGTAAATGTCGTGCAAAAAAGTAAGAATAATGAAATAAATATGCTTAAAAATAAAGTGTGTTTTCTCATGATCTATTTAGAATAAATAAAAGATAAAAATAGCTATTAAAATCTTATCAATTGTCGCATTTTTGATCGAGTTCTTAACATTAAACTGTTTATTACTGACTTGTAGTATTTGTATCTCAATAAAAAATTTAGTTTTGTGTAACTAAACACAGCAAAATGGTCGATCAACACTCTATTCTTGTGAAAAATGCTTTAATTTTCCAGCGTGAAAAATTAGTATTGACGAATGTGAATTTGAAAATTGAAAAAGGAGAATTTGTATACTTGGTTGGAAAAGTAGGTAGCGGCAAATCGAGCTTAATTAAAACGTTAAACGCTGAGTTGCCTTTAATTCAAGGAAGTGCTGTTGTTTCTGGATATGCGTTAGAAAAAATTAAAACGAAGGAAATTCCCTTGCTACGACGAAAGCTAGGTGTTGTATTTCAGGATTTTAAATTACTTTCTGACCGTTCGGTATTTAACAACCTGCTGTTTGTTTTAAAAGCAACAGGATGGCTTGATAAAAAAGTAATTGAGACCAGAATTAATGAAATTTTATCGGAAGTAGGCATGTTAGATACGTTGCATAAAATGCCGCATCAACTATCTGGAGGAGAACAGCAACGAATTGTAATTGCAAGAGCTTTGTTAAACAATCCTGAAATTATTTTGGCCGATGAGCCTACTGGTAATCTTGACTCCGAAACATCGTTTGAAATAATTGAGCTTTTCAATAAAATTCATGCCGAAGGAAAAACCATTTTAATGGCAACGCACGATAAATTAGTAGTTGATAAATATCCACACCGATTGCTAATTTGTAAAGACGAGAAGCTTGTAGATAATACCGTATTGAATTTTCGAGATTTAATTTAATTGTCTCGTTATGTAAACTTATTTTAATCGTTGTTGTTTATTATTAGATTTGTACAAGAAGTGAAAAAGAAATCAAACATAAAAACTAGAAATTTATGAAACTTAGAAATTTATAATTTATTGCAATTGTTGGAATAGCAGCTGTTTCTTGCAATATAATTGAAGATGCAGCGACTATTGATGTTGATACAAATCTTAAAGTTGAAGTTGAAATGCAAGAAGATGAGGCAGAAGTAGGCTTGAAATCGGCAATGTATAGCTTCTCAGATCAAGGGGAACTTAGTTTGTTAGATAATGTAGATCTTACAGATTTTGTGAATGGTATAAAAAAGATGACAGTTTCTGATGCCGTGGCTAATGTTACGGGGCTAGCAGAGGGTGAAGTAGTAGAGTCGATTCTAGTGGAAGTTAGTATTGACGGTGGCGATTCATTTGAGTTATTGTCGGCAACGAATATTAATTCAGAATCTGATCAAACATTAACAAATGTACAAGCCGTTATGGATGCGTGGGGAACTGATTATAATAAGGTTTTAACAGTTACTGTTTCGGGTACAAGAAATTTCACAACGATAGGACATGCTCCTGTTAAGACAAATCTTGTGCTTCCAACAAAAGTAAGCTATTCACCTTTAGACCTATAATTATTATATATATAAGTTTATACAAAAAGGTTGTGACTCTTTAGTTGCAACCTTTTCTATTTTATAACCATTCGAGCAAAAGGCACCATGTCGTGGTTGGCAAATTCACCTTTAAGGTATTTGTAGTGTCCGGTAATGGCAATCATTGCTGCATTATCGGTAGTGTATCGGAACTCAGGAATAAACATGTTCCAACAGTGTTGTTCTGCTTTCCTAATTAGTTCATTTCGCAAACCCGAATTTGCTGAAACTCCTCCTGCAACTGTAATCTCTTTAATGCCTGTTTCTTTTGAAGCACGTACCAGTTTGCCAATTAATACATCAATAATTGTTTTCTGTAACGAAGCGCATAAATTGGCTCTATTCTCTTCAATGTAGTTTTCATTCAACTTAATTTCATCGCGCAAATGGTACAAGAAACTTGTTTTTAAACCACTAAAACTATAGTTAAGTCCAGGTATGCGGGGTTTATTAAATGCAATTGCATTCGGATTGCCTTCCTTTGCCAGCTTATCAATTAAAGGTCCGCCTGGGTAGGGCATGCCCATTACTTTTGCACATTTATCAAATGCTTCACCAGCAGCATCGTCAATGGTTTGACCAATTACTTCCATGTCGAGGTAATCTTTCACCAAGATAATTTGAGAATTTCCACCCGAAACCAATAAGCACAGGTGAGGGAAAGCAGGATGATTGTTATCGTTCACATTCTCCTTAATAAAATGTGCCAGCACGTGTCCTTGTAAATGATTGATCTCAATCATGGGTATATTTTGAGCAATTGATAATCCTTTTGCAAACGAAGTGCCTACCAACAACGAACCTAACAGCCCAGGGCCTCTTGTAAACGCAATTGCAGAAATGTCTGACGGTTTAATGTCTGCCTGCTTAATGGCCTGATCGACAACGGGAACAATATTTTGTTGATGTGCACGTGACGCCAATTCAGGAACCACACCACCGTATGCTTCATGAACTTTTTGACCAGCAATAATATTTGATCTAATTTCACCGTTTTCAATCACAGCTGCTGAGGTATCGTCGCAACTCGATTCAATTCCTAGTATTATTATACTCTTATTTTGAGTCATGTTAGTTTTCCTTTATTTTTCAATAGTTACGACGCACTTTTTTAGTTCAAAATATGTTAATTTGCGAATCGTAAAATCTGGAGGACAAAAATATTAAAAAAAGAATAAATAGAGCACTGATTATAATTACAATAATACTCCTTGGCTTTGCTGCGCTTTATTTTGTTTTTCAAAGTAAAGTAGTTCAAACAGCTCTTACGGCTACAATCACAAAAAGGATTGCTAAAAACACACAAACCGATATTTCAATTGGTAGTGTTAATATCTCCTTTTTTAGGAGTCTTGTTTTAAATAATGTGTATTTGAGTGATGAAAACAACGATACACTTATATACTCACAACGTGTAGTTGCAAAGGTAGATACGTTGTCTATATTCAAAAAGAAAATTCATTTCAGTAAAATTGCTTTTGAAAACCCTAAAATTGAACTGTC
>JAQIBQ010000151.1 GCA_027859005.1 Prolixibacteraceae bacterium
ATTTGGATATATAGAAAGAAAAGTGTTATCAAAATTCTGATAGAATTCAGTTAACTCAACATCAATAATTTTACGTGATTTAGTTAAAATTAAAAGTTCCTCAACCTTTTGTCCAGTAATGTGCTTTTTTACCATTTTTCGGTAGCCATCGAGCTTGTCGATATAATTTGAACAGATCGCCAAAAAGCTTCCAATGTATTGCTCCTTTATTAGATTTGATTCTGAAAGATCATTATTCAAATCATTAAGGTTAAAATTTGCAACTGAAAGTTGTTCGTTTAATTGAGTAAGCTGAATGTTTGCATTTCTTAAATCGTTTCGTGCAATTGACAATTTTTTATTTTGAATAAAAATATAGATAAAAGATAGCAACAAGAAAAAGGATAAAACACTAATAAATATCAGAGTAGTCTTTAATACTGTCTTTTGCTTATTGCTTTTTACCTGATATGATTCATTAATTAAAGGCATAACATTCGACAATAAAATATACCGAAGTTGTGAATTGTAAAACAAGGCGTCTTCCATCGAAAAATTAATGTACTTATACGCCTTTTCAATATCCTTTTCCTGATAAAGAATCAATGCAAGTTCTGAAAGCGAAGCATTGTCCTTAATCGATTGTTCAATATCTGATATTGCTGATCGGATCAAGAATTCTTTTTGCAACTCAATTTGATTGGTCTTTTAAAAAATCTGAGACCGATAATATGTAATAATTGAATAATCCCTCGAAGGTATATCAACATTTCCCATGCGCACAGAGTTCTGCTCTAATGCTAAATCCAATTTTCCATTAAGAATATTTCGCCCTTCTATTATTGATAGATATTCAGAAGTCGTAGAGTCAATACAATTCAATAATGAGTCGGTATAAGATTGAGATAAGCCCTCATATTGTTTTTGATTGATTGTGGTTGATGAAAAATTTGCCAATTGATGAAAAGCACGGCTGAAACTTTGATAGTAATTCGGAATTAGATCTATACTTAACTCATTTTCATTTATACTTTCTAAAATATCTATTGACTCTTTATACCGCCCCGAAGTTGCTAACAGTTCTGAAAGATGAATAATAGATTCGATTTCAAAAGCAGTATTATTCGTTCCAATAGCTATTTGCCTATTCTTTTCGACATAAGCAATTGTTGAATCAAAATTGAAAGGTTGATACTCCGCAATAATTTGTTTGTTCAATAAATACAAAGTTTGTTGAGACAAGCTTTTTCCCATTATGCTTGCCTTTAACCCAGCTATTTTAAATTCTTTGGCCTTATCATAATCATCCCGCTTATCCATTGCTTGTTCCAACACAACTAAAAGTGAATCAATTTTACTTTCAGCAGCAAATGTCGATTGAGTTAATACAACAAATAAAATTATTATTAGCCTTTTCATATTTCTTGTGCTACAAAATTTAGGAAACAAATATAACGAAAACGTATGCATTGAAGATGATCGAGTGTAATTCAACTTTAATTAAAAAATTAGCGATTAGCTCCCTCTTTTAAGTCAATTTATAAACCACCCTATTAATTACAAACTGTAATTTTGAAGTAGAAATAAAAGTACTAACCATGATACAAAAAACCACACTTAGTTTATTTATTCTATTCTCATTTTCATTAGTTTATAGTCAAACAAAAATTGAAATACCTAAAAACGACGAAGAAAGAACGGGCTGGAGTTATCTTCTTCACCAGCAAAATAATTGGTACAACTCAAACGAAGCTATTCGCATTGCCAACAACATTCTATTATTACAGCGCAACTATGGAGGCTGGCCGAAAAACATTGATATGACAAGGGTTTTCACTAAGAAAGAACTTATAACAATCCATTCCAATAAAAATAAGAAAGGAGCAACAATCGATAATGCTTCAACCTACACTCACTTGCGCTATTTGGCAAAAATATATCAAGCAACAAAATCGAACAAATACAAAATTGCATTTATAACTGGATTTGATTATTTGCTCGAAGCCCAATACGAAAATGGAGGTTGGCCTCAGTTTTATCCACCAAAGAAAGGATACTCTTCGCACATCACATTTAACGACGATGCCATGACAGGTGTGATGTATTTGCTGAAAGACATTGCAGATAAACAAATCGACTTTACATTTCTAACAGAAGAACAATTCGAAGCCGCTGCCGAAGCAGTACAAAGAGGTATTGAAGTAATATTAAAAACTCAAATTGAGATCGATGGTTTAAAAACCGGATGGTGCGCTCAACACGATGAATTCACCTTTCAACCTGCCGATGCCCGTTCTTATGAGTTAGCAAGCATTAGTGGAAAAGAAACAGTAACAATTATAGAATTTCTCATGAGTATTGAGAAACCAACCCAAGCAATAAAAGAAGCAATTGTTTCGACATGCCAATGGTTCGAAAATTCAAAAATAACAGGATATAAACTCACCTATATCCCCGATTCCAATGCGGCAGAAGGTTTCAATCGAATTCTTGTTGAAAATTCAAATGGCCCCGACTTATGGGCGCGCTTTTATAACATTGAAACAGGAAAGCCATTGTGGGTTGATAGAGGAGGAATTATTGTTGAAAATCATATTGACATTTCGCCTGAACGACGAAACAACTATGCTTATGTTGAGCAATTTGCGCATAAACTACTTCACACAGAGTTTCCTGAATGGAAAAAAGAAAATGGAATTGAATTGTTTGATTATAGATAAAGATTAAAACAAACAAGCCTCTTTCAAATAATAATAAAAGGGGCTTGTTGTATTATCATCTAAAAAGAAACAATTCAAAAAATGTTATCATTCTATTGCTTAATAAATTTCCCGTAACTTATTTTTTGTCCTGAACTAATGCTATAAAAATAGACACCATTAACAAGTGAACTTACAACTATCGGAGAATTTCCAATTTCATTATGTGATTGAATTAAATGACCCGATACATTGTAAATAGTAAGCTTAGCATTAATTAGTATACCCTTTTCAATATCTATTGAAAGTAAGTCGTGTACAGGATTAGGATACACGTTTACATCCGAAATTACATATTCACTAATAGCTGTTGGTCCATTTGAATCGACTACTTGCTGAGTAAAATCTATCAATTGTGTATTCCC
>JAQIBQ010000171.1 GCA_027859005.1 Prolixibacteraceae bacterium
AGTCTTCATCAGTTTTGAACCGTTCAGCAAACTCTATAAGATTTTGTCCTTTAAAAATATCCATGTATCTATTGATTTTACAGGAAACAAATATATGTATTTATCTACTGACTTCTATAAATATTCATTAATTTGGTTGGTTTTAATCACGATTTTTGGATATAACTGACAAAGTTATTTCTATGACTTTTATTGCATGTCATTTGGCTAAAAACACACAATATTTTTAACGAAACACTCATTTCATCCGATGAATGAACAATTTCATCACAATCCTGTCCAAAACGTTTTTTTTGAAACATGTCCGATCCAATTTTGAAATGATCTAAGAGTATAAATTTATCTTTGACATATGAGAAGTTGTTTTTTGTTGTGCAAATCAAAGTTAATTTGAGAGACTGAAAATACTTCTCACATTTTTAAATCGTTTAGGACGCTATTGGTTTCATCAAACAAATCAGCATCTTAGTCAACAAAACTTAATCATTTAGGTATAAAATCTTAAAAGATCTTAATTCAATAATATCTATTCTATATTTATTATTTTTGGTAACTCATTTTTACAAAAGAACATGAAAAGATCAATAATATTTGTACTTATTTTAATTCCATTATTCAGTTTTTCTCAACTGAACACCAATCATGTCATCCACACTGGCAGAAGTCGCTTATATTTTGGCAATTATACAGGAGCAATACAAAGCTTTAATATGGTTGCTAAAATTAAGCCTTATTTGCCCGAACCATATTATTATAGAGGTGTGGCAAAATTAAATTTAGAAGATTATAGAGGTGCTAAAAAAGATCTTAATACATCAATCGAAATTAAGCCGTTTTATCCAGAAGCTATAATGTATCGTGGAGTTGTAAATTATCACCTCAAAGAATATGATTTAGCCATGAAGGATTACTCTCAAGCAATGGAATTAGATGGTGAGAATGCTGACATTTATAACAACAGAGGCATTTGCAAGGCTGCTATGAAAGATTTTGAGGGAGCTATTAACGACTACACAAAATCGATAGACTTAAAAGCTAAAAACTTCAATGGTTATTTAAATCGAAGTATTGCCTATCAGATTCAGGAAAAGTGGGATTTAGCCATAGCAGATTGCAACCAAATGATTCGAATTAGACCAAACTCACCTTTGGGATATATGAGTAGAGGTTTAATTAAAATCGAAAAAGAAAATTTTGCAGGTGCATTACGTGATTTCGACATGGCCATTTACCTTGATCCTCAAAATGCTTTTGCCTATCAAAATCGAGGAATGGTTAAACAACAGCTTGAAAGTTACGAAGCTGCAATAATGGATTATACTTCAGCAATTGAACTAAACAACAGAATGGCAAGTGCCTATTTTAATCGTGGTATTGCTAAAGAAATGCTTGGGAAAAACAACTATCAAAAAGACTATGACTATGCATCACTTCTCGATCCAAGATTTGAAAAAAGACCTTGGCAAACAGCTGAAGAAAAAGAAGAAGCTCAAAAACAACAATTATTAGCGTGGAAAAGCCAAGGAAATCAATCGAAAAACTCTTCAAGCACAGGAATTAAAGATACGGTAAACACGGTAAAAGATGATGATAAATCAAAATATTCAATTGATTTAGAAGATTTGAGAAAAAGAAAAATGAAAGCAAATTTGGTTGTAGAAGACAACAGAGAAATTCCAGGAGAAGAACAGGAAGATCCTGGGAAAATTCAAAAGAAAACAATCACTATTAGTCTATTGCCATTATTTGAGGTAGCTGTAATTAATAACACCGATGCAGACAATGAATCGGTAGGTTATTTTAACATGACAATTGAAAATCTAAATGCTGAAAACAATTACCAACCCTATTTAACCTTAACCAATCTTCCTTTATCTACGCTCTCTACATCATTAGATTACACGAACTATACATTAGCCTACGACGAAAGAATAAAACAAAACAATAAATACAGCAACAACTATCTCTATCGGGGAATTTTTAAATCATTAACCAACGACTTCATTAATGCTATTGAGGATTTTGATAAGGCAATTGAAATTGATGAACGTAACCTCCTTGCCTACTTTATGCGAGCAAATACGAAATCAAAGATGATTGAAACAATTGAATCGATTTCGAATACAATAAATATAAATTCCTCTCAAAATCAAGAAATAAATGATTATCCCAAAAGTCAAAGAGAACTAAACGAGATCAATGCAGCTTTAAAAGATATTTTAACTGATTATTCAGTCGTATTGTACATGAATCCAAATTTCGCATTCGGTTACTTCAATAGAGGTAATATATACTGCAAAAACGAGAAATATTTATCGGCAATGGATGAATACGACAAAGCGATTAAAATTGAGCCTGGTTTTGCTGAAGCATTTTATAACCGTGGCTTAATTCGAATATTATTGAATGACATTGAAGGAGGTGCAAAAGATTTAAGTCGTGCTGGTGAGCTTGGTATTGAAGATAGCTACAACGTTATTAAACGCTATTGTAACTAACTTCAATTTTTATTCCCTCTATTAATTCCTTCGGATAAATGGGTACAATTTACAAGCAACACAATAGCCAAATGCACTTTCTAAAAATGAGAAGAAACCCAACACACCTACAATCACAAAGCAAATTGTTCCACAATTGAAAGCAAAGGCAAGTAAAGCAAACCCTGACAAAAACAATCCAACTTGAGCTGCAAAAATCTTTGGCCCTGAATTGGTCATTTTCTTCGAAAAATTCAATTTGTTTGCAATCCATTTATTCATGGTACATATTGGACTGTATTTACTATCAACAAATCCACGTAATAAAAAATCAACAGCTAAAAAAGCCAAGCCATACCATACATTAAATACTAAAAATGATGCTACGAGCAATACTGTTACGAATGCATTTAAGCGAGCTACCCGCTCATTTATTCTGCTATCGGTTATTGGACATACATTTATCATGATCTTTATTTTTTTGTTTTCAAATTAAAAGAGTTTCAACTCTTTTTCCTAACATTTCAACTTATCACTCCTCTTAATTAACAATATAGAAACATATCCTACCATTATAGTATGATATTATTTCTTTTATATTAATTGACGTAAAAAAATAAAAGCCTTACAAAATATTTCTTGTATTTTTGAACTATGGCAAATCAACCATTAGCTGAAAGACTTCGCCCTAAAAGTTTAGAAACTTATATTGGACAAGAACATTTAGTCGGTCAAAATTCAATCTTACGAAAGATGATTGAATCGAACACCCTTAGTTCTATCATTCTCTGGGGACCTCCAGGTGTCGGAAAAACTACATTGGCCAGAATTATAGCCAATACACTCGACCGGCCATTTTACACATTAAGTGCAATTAGTGCAGGGGTTAAAGACGTACGAGAAGCAATTGATAAAGCAAAAAAACAACTGTTTTTTAACAGACCCAATCCAATCCTTTTTATTGATGAAATACATCGGTTTAGCAAATCACAGCAAGACTCACTATTAGGTGCTGTTGAACAAGGTGTTGTTACTTTGATTGGAGCTACAACTGAAAATCCTTCATTTGAAGTAATTACACCACTCCTATCGCGATGCCAAGTTTATGTATTAAAATCTTTAGCAAAAGATGATTTAAAAAAATTAATGCAAATAGCTCTAAAAAATGATAGTGAGCTACAAAAAATAAAAATAAAGGTAAAAGAAGAAGAATCCTTGTTCCGATTCTCAGGAGGTGACGCTAGAAAATTGCTAAACATTTTAGAATTGGTAGCAGCACAGGAAGAAAATGGAAAATTAACAATTACAAATGAACTAGTTACAAATTCACTTCAAGCAAACCCTTCGGCATACGATAAGAATGGAGAGGTACATTACGATGTAATTTCTGCATTTATAAAAAGTATTCGAGGCAGTGACCCCGATGCTGCAATTTATTGGTTGGCACGTATGGTTGAAGGTGGCGAAGACCCTAAGTTTATTGCACGTAGATTAGTAATTTCGGCAGCTGAAGATATCGGCTTAGCGAATCCAAATGCACTTTTATTGGCAAATGCAGGTTTCGATGCAATAAATAAGATTGGTTGGCCCGAAGGTAGAATTGTACTAGCCGAAGTAACCATATACTTGGCCAGTTCGTCAAAAAGCAATTCGTCATACAATGCTATTGGCGATGCCATTCAGCTAGTTAAAACTACTGGAGACTTACCTGTACCACTTCATTTAAGAAACGCTCCAACTAAACTAATGAAAGAGCTAGGCTATGGTAAAAACTATAAATATGCTCACTCTTTTCCTGGCAATTTTATTGAACAGCAATATCTACCAGATGAACTTAAGAAACAACGAATTTGGAACATAGGTAAAAGCCAGCAAGAAGCATCAATGCTTGAACGATTAAAACATTGGTGGGGAAAAAGATTCGTTTAAAAACTTACCTCCTATTTACTACCATTCACCGATTGCGTTTTTATTAACTCATGAATGAAATGTAAAATTGCAAGCAAAATCAGATACTATGAATGCATTTGGAAACTTACTTTGGATAATTTTGGGCGGATTTATTATAGCCATAGAATATGTTTTAGCCAGTTTATTTTTAATGATTACTATAATTGGTATTCCATTCGGACTTCAAACTTTAAAATTAGCTGATTTAGCACTTTGGCCATTTGGAAGAGACACTCGTTCAAATTCATTCTCATCGGGATGTATAGGTGTTCTAATGAATTTAATATGGATCGTAGTTGGCGGTTTTTGGATTTTCCTTACTCACATAGCTTTAGGTATTATTCTTTCTATAACAATTATAGGAATTCCTTTTGGACGTCAGCATTTTAAATTGGCTGCTTTGGCTTTCACTCCATTTGGACGCGAAGTTTACACCCAAAAAGCATAATCCGATTCCAAATAAATTTGAAAAGCACAAACCATTTTGTACAAATTATTTCATAAGAAGTTTTGAAATATTGTTGTATTAAATGCGTTCATCAACTACATTTGGAACTAAAATTTACCTATGCTTCCGAAAATAGAAAACCTAAAATTCCAAGATTCAAACAATTTTTTATTGTTAGCAGGACCTTGTGTTATCGAGAATGAAAAAATGGCAATGGAAATTGCTGAGAAAATTGTTACAATATCAGAAAAACTTCACGTTCCATTTATTTTCAAAGGTTCGTATCGAAAAGCGAACCGATCTCGTATTGATTCTTTTACAGGCATTGGCGATGAGAAAGCACTGAAAATATTGGCAAAAATTGCAAACACATTTAGCATACCAGTTGTTACCGACATTCATAATGTTGAAGAAGCAAGTTTCGCAGCTGAATATGTTGATGTATTACAAATACCTGCTTTTCTTTGCCGTCAAACCGATTTACTAGAAGCTGCAGCTAAAACTGGCAAGGTAGTTAACATTAAAAAAGGTCAATTCCTTTCTGCA
>JAQIBQ010000185.1 GCA_027859005.1 Prolixibacteraceae bacterium
CATCAACGCTTGACACCAAACCGTTTGATACTAAATAAATATTGTTGACACGCATCATCCAAACTCTATGCCTAAAATCGTATTTTGCACATATTGTGGTATTTACACACCACCGCCAATAGAGCATTAAAATTTAGTGTCTATAAATTTTACACTACTTGTCTATAAAATTTACAATTTATTTATCCGACTCATCAATTTCATTCAATAATTTAATGATCTCTGGGTTTTTAGGGTTTAATTCTCGGGCTTTTAACAGATGTTTTTTCGCAAGTGAAAGTTCTTCTTTCAGTTTATAAGTGAAGCCTAATTCGAATTGAGCTTGCCATGAACCTGGATGCTTTTTCGCATTAAACAGCAATAATTGTATTGCTGCATCCACGTCAGGATCTCTAAACATCTTACTTAAAATGTTTATTTCGTTTTCTTTTTTAATAAACACTTCCTGATTGCTATTTAAGAACTCATTAGCAGCGTCAACACCATCGGATAGAATGATATTGCCTAATTGTGCAATTATTGAATTGTCGCTGGAAATGGAATTAATGTATTCATTGGTTTTAAAAATTAGTTCTGATTTATCATTTGCTTCATGGTTAGGTTTTAAATACGCATTAAAAAAAGTTAAGGCAGCACTGCTGATGTAATCATAACTTGTGCAAAATTTACTTATGGAGTTGTGGGCTGAGCATAAATCAAAAAAACGCCAAAAAGATACAAACCCATTGTGGTCTATATAAGGCATTCTGAACATCTTTTTTTCTTTTGAAACGATTGAATTGTAGTAGGGATATATTGAGAAATTCTCATAATTATTAACCAATAAACAATAGGGTACGTTGGTCTTTTTAAGATCAAAATCTTCTATCCTTGAAAGCGTTATATAGGCTCCATATTCATGGCCTCCATCCATACTGAATACAGCATTTACTTTTTCATTCTTCATTTGAAAAATGGCCGTAGCTAACCCCCCGCTACTAAATCCCATTAAGCCCAATCCTGTATATTTTATTTTCAGACTATCCTCTAAATAGTTGAGCATATATTCCATATCATTAACCTGAGCCATTATACTTTTCTCATCGTTTTTTCTATTTAGAGAGTTATCGCCAGCCGAACCAACTGAAATAACCATAAACCCATGACTGGCCAAATACTCACAAAGCAGGTGGTTTTGAACTGCTGATTTACTATTGGAAGGAGCATATATGATTAAAGGAAAGTTCTTTTTCGGTTTTGCTAAAGCAATTCCATACTTTGCTGCCACCGGAAAAGCCAATATTCTTTCTGTTGTAAGACTCGTATCTACACCTAAGTGCTGTTTAGCAAATCCCGCATAGGCATTTATAAAGTTATTACTGTTTTCGTCGACTTCTGAAGAAGGTTTATTGAAGTCTTCACGCAATGAAATTAAATCGATGTAATTTTTAAAAGAATAGCTGTCTTTTTGATTTTTTTCGTTTGAAGGATACCAAAAATGGATTAATAAGGGTCTGGCAATGGTATCATTATTTACAACATAACTTCTCGATGTATCATAGGTTTCATAAAATTTAAACCCTATTTGGTCAGAACCCTTTACTAAATTTCGGGCAAAGCAAGAACTGCTTAAAAAAAGTATAAAGAAAATGGCTAAATAGTTTACTTTGTGCTTCATCTGTTTAAAATCTATCTGTAACTAAGTTTTTAGTTGAAATTTACAAAGAAAAGAGCTTGAGCTTAACTATTAATGATCGATGTCGATTCGGACAAAAAACATAAAGTTACCATTGGGAGCAAAAGCTATTTTCTTTTCCAAGCGATCGGGAGAAGAAACAATAATCTACACATTTTCAATGTTATAAGTTTTTATTCAATCACCCACTTTAAATATTCATCTAAGATTTGTGAAAAATTTTCGGTAAATGAATGTCCCAGGCCTGCCGTTACTATTATTTTAGTTTTTCCTGACAGGCTATCAATTGATTTTATTAATTCTTTTTGACCTTCTAAGGCAAAATCTTTCTCGCCGGTTATTATTCCGAGTTTTTTATTCTTCTCAACAAATTGCCTGGTCATATCGTCTGTTACATTTTCGGGAACTACCGGGCAATTCAATACCAGTCCCGATACAGGAAAATAATTATTTAATGTAAAATCCAGTGCTTTTTTTCCTCCGGCAGACATGCCGGCAAATATTATTTTAGCCTCATCAACAGGATAGTTCTTTAAAATCTGATCATAAATTTCTGTAAATTCCTTTTTGATTTTTTCGTCTTTTGGTATCCACTTAACATTTGTTGGCGAACTGGGGAAGAAAGATTGCAAAAATACGGTTATAAATTCCCGATTCATTATGGGTGCGTTCCACGACACTTTTGATTTAACAATATTTCGGTTGTTGCCATGAAAAATAAAAAGTACCGGATAGGTCTTTCCCGCATTAAATTCTGTTGGTAATATAAGCTCATGCTTTACGTGTGAGGTATCCATTCTGCTTTTTTCAATTTTAGCAAGTCTTTCAAAATCAATATTGTCCTTGTAGTATTTTTGGTAGGCCTCGTTATTTAAATCATAAGAGTAACCTTTATTAATGCCCATTTCCCAAATTTCAGTTGCTCTCGAAAAATTGCCAACTCTTGTGTAGATTTGAGGCAGTATCATTGTTGTTCTCGCTAATTGTTCTGGAAACTCTTTAAGGGCGTATTCCATAATCATTATTGCAGAATCGGCATTGTTGTTTCGGAAAGCACTTATTGCCGAGGTTTCTAATTCTTCGTATGACAGACTTTTATCAATCTGCCCGAAACAGCTCATCATTAGCGCCCAAAAGATGAACGTAAATAGAATTATTTTTTTTGTCATGATTATAAAGTTTAATTAAATGGTTATTAGTTATTGTTTATTACTCACACTTCAACGCCTCAACCGGGTTTCTCGTTGCTGCTTTCTCCCGAGTACTCGGGACCAACTCACTGTTAGCTCTATTCATATCTTAAGCTTTCTACTGGGTTTTTAGTTGCTGCTTTCCAACTCTGAAAAGAAACCGTTATCAACGCAATTCCCAAGGCCAGCAAACCAGCCAATGCAAAAATCCACCAGCTCAATACGGTTTTGTAGGCAAAGTTTTCGAGCCATTTATGCATAGTGTGTTTACCCCTAAATCCCCCAAGGGGGACTTTTAAGCCGGTGCATGATTGTTTCTTCAATGCGTTTAAGCACATTTTCAATATCATTTTCTAGTTCCTCATTTTTGAAACGAATGACCTGTATGTCAAATCGTTCCATTTCTGCTGTTCTTCCTTCATCATATTCTAATTGATTTTTGTGTATTTCACCATCTAACTCAATGACTAAACGTGCAGAGTGACAATAAAAATCAGCGATAAATATATTAATGGGGTGCTGTCTTCTGAACCGAGTATTAAGAGCTTGCTTGTTCTTAATACTATTCCAAAGAATTTTTTCAGCATTTGTCATATCCTTCCTTAGTGCTTTTGCCTTTTCGAAAATATCAGGTTTAGCCCCGAAATACATTGTTTTGTCAAGTTCGTTCATTTCTACTATCGTTTAGCTTTTGTCTGGTTCTCCCCCTTGGGGGAGTTAGAGGGGTAGACAAAAGCGGGTTATTCATACCTCAACGCCTCAACCGGGTTCCTCGTTGCAGCTCTCTCCCGAGTAC
>JAQIBQ010000304.1 GCA_027859005.1 Prolixibacteraceae bacterium
TTATTATTGTCAGGATTTCGTTAAAACCTGTAGCTTACTGTTCATAATCCAAACATAATTCAGGAAAATTAGAAATCGATAAAATCTATAGTGCAACTTTCTCAGCAGACCCTAATTAATGTTTCTTTTGGACTGCTTATTCTAATTAAAATGCGTTACCTTTTAAATGGCCAAAAAAGTAAATTCATTCCTATTGCTTTGTGGATAATTGCACTATTCCTCACAGGAAATGCAATTGGTTCATTAATAACAACAGCAACAAATATAAGCTACATTTTTTCACCCTTAAAATTAGTACTTGCATTTCTAACAATAAGGTTAGCAATTGAAAATTAATTGAATTATAACTATTCTACAATTTTGCAACGGAATTTATATCTCGTGTTTCCAAGATATTTTTTTCAAATCCTTTTTGAACTGCATTAATCATTGCTCTTCCAAGCTTTGCTGTTGTTGTGACATGGTTTGGCATTAAAAGCTTTAGCAAGGGATATAACGGACGTACAACTACATAAATTACATTGTACAAATAAGTTCTAGATTTTTCGCCTCTTACAGGGTTTATTAATCCAGGACGAAACATGTATGCCGATTTAAAAGGAATTAACAACAAATCGTTTTCAGTTTTGCCTTTCACCCTTGACCAATTACTTTTTCCTTTTTCGGTACTATTGGTTCCTTCACCAGAAACATATATGAATGATGCATTCGAAGTAACATCGTTAAACGATTCTGCAAAATTTAGCGTAAGATCATGTGTAATTTTGTAATATGTATCTTTTGACATACCCGATGAGGAAACACCCAAACAGAAGAAACAAGCATCGCACTCTTCGTAATAATGCTCAATGGTCCAAAGTTCAAAGAAGTTTTCGTGAATGACCTCAACCAATTTAGGATGTTCCATTCCAATTGAATGGCGGTTGATAACAATCACTTTTTCAATAGATTCGTTCTCCAAGCATTCTAACAAAACACCTTGACCAACCATGCCGGTTGTACCTGTAATCACTACCTTCATTCCCATTATCTTTTATTTTGGTAATGAATATACAATGATTTTTTAAAAAGTTGCTGAAAGTTTAAGGTTAAAAGTTAAGCCTGTTAAGCGATTGGGAATTGCGTGATAATTATTGTAAATATCGGCTACAAAAAAGTAAGAAGAAATATTTTCAATATCCATAACATTAAATACTTCTAGGCTAACATTAGCTTCTTTAAAACGGTCGAAAAATTCCCAATTCGTAAGATTTTTATTATTACTAACCAAAGAGCGCATAAAACCAATATCTACTCTTCGGTAAGCTTCTATTCTACCAGTTTGCTGATAGCGCTCACTTCGAGGCATTCCATATGGTGCACCTGTAATAAAATGACCCGTTAAATGCATTTGGTATTGTGGCAATCCCGGTAAATAGTCCTGAAAATACATACTAAATTTAAAGCGTTGATCTGTGGGACGTGGAATATATCCAACTTCGTTTCCATCAGAATCTTTATCACCCACAATATCTTCAGCCGTTTTCATTAAGGACATACTGATCCACGATTGTGTGCCACTTACAAATTCACCATTTACTTTAAAATCAGCCCCATAAGCATATCCATTCGAAATTTCATTGGACAAATAACGTACACGAACATTTTCGATCTGATAAGGAATTAAATTCTGTAGCGCTTTGTAATAGGTTTCTACGGTTAATCGGAAGGGGCGATCCCAGCTTATAAATGAATAATCCATACCAGCAACAGCATGTATCGAACGAGGCGTTTGAATATTGGGGTTTATGTTTCCATATAAATCTTTTATTTCTCGATAAAAAGCAGGTTGATGATACCAGCCGAACGACAAACGAGTAACAATATCGCGCTCAACACCTGTATTTAAAGCAGCCGAGAAACGAGGACTTACCGATAAACGGTTCGTATAGGTCCAATAATGAGCTCGTACACCTCCAGTTAAAAAGAGGCTTCCAATGCTCAACGGAATAGAATAAGAATCCTGTAAAAAAGCAGTATAGCGTTGTTGTGAATGCTGATAGGTAGTTTTTGCATTGTAGTACAAATCAACAGAACTTGAAGAAAAGGGTAATGAATAACCCGCTGAGTCACGGTATTCCCACTCCTTCATTTGGTCTTGAACAAATTCTTGCTTGAATGTAAACCCCCATTGCATAAAGTGCGCATCGGTTTTAACTCCTCCACGGTGTGCAAAATTAACAACATTTGCATCTAAATAATTCCTACCATGCTCGTGGTAATACCCTACTCCAATATTCAATGAAGTATCTTCCTGCTCTGTTGTGCCTTCGTTTTCAACTTCCTGAAGTCTATAATAACCAATAATATCAAAAGTTTCTTGTTCCGAAGTTGTAAATGCTGAAGCTGTAAATTTTAAATAAGCATTGCGGGTTGGTTCCCAATTCAAACTGAATGCTCCAGTATAAGTTTTGTAGCGATCAATTTCTTGCCCTTCATAGTAGATTATCAATTTTCTTTGGTCGTTAAAAACACCCGTTTTGGTTTCTCTGGTTTCAGGAATAAATTGATACTTATTTGACGATGCAGTTCCCAAAAAAGAAAGTTCGACTTTATCGCTTAACTCATAAGTAAAATACCCTTGAAAATCTAAGAACGAAGGATTGTAGGTTCCTTTTTCTTCTAGTGTTGCCAATAAATATTGGAAAGTTTTGTAGCGCGAACCAATGTTATACGTGAATTTCCCGTTGTCGCTTATGTCTTCAACATGCACTTTACCGCCCAACAAACTTGCACTAACACTTGCACTAAATTCAGTGGGTTGGCTATATTTTATATCTAACACCGACGACATTTTATCACCATATTTAGCATCGAAACCACCTGCCGAAAACTCAATTGACGAAACCATATCGGTATTTACAAAACTAAGCCCTTCTTGTTGCCCTGAACGAACCAAATAAGGTCGGTAAACTTCAATCCCATTTACATAAACTAAATTCTCATCAAAGTTTCCACCTCGTACTGAATATTGACAACTCAATTCGATATTTGAATTTACTCCTGGAAGTGTTTTAATTATTCCTTCGACACTACCAATTCCAATATCAGGCAAAGCATCGGCGGCACGAGGATTTATTCGTACAATATTTCCTGACGATTGATTACGATCAATAATAAGCACTTCACCCAATTGTTCACTCTTCGATATTAAAGTTACATTTTGCTCAAACGATTCTTCTTCATCCAATGTGAAACTAAGCTCTTTTACCTCATAACCCAACGATGAATATCCAACAACAATCTCTCGTCCAGAAGGAATTCGTAATAGATATTCTCCTTTGCGATTAGTCGTGGTTCCGAATGGATAGTTCTTTAGCGCGACATTAACCATTTCGATCGGCTGACCATTTTCATCTGAAACCACACCAAACAAAGTAGCATTACTAGACTGGGCCGTAGCCTTTACTGTTATAAAAAGTAGTAGAAAAATAGAGAATATTTGTGATAATCTTTTCATGCGCTGCAAAAATAACATTTCAACTCATTATTTATTCATTTAAATTCTTCTTTAAAGAACTTGTAGAATGAAAATAATGTTATTGTAA
>JAQIBQ010000364.1 GCA_027859005.1 Prolixibacteraceae bacterium
CAATTTGGCTACTTTGTCGGGGTGATCCATTGCTGATTGATCGGCAATTTCAATTTGATTATTTTCCAAAGTGCAGTTGTTGTAACCCTGTTTTTGTAGCAACTGAAAAGTTTTATCTAATTGATTTGAATTTACAATCAGACGTTTGTTGCACAGGGTTTCTAATTGTTCGGTATTAATTTCTTCAATTAAATTTCCTTGATGGATGATGCCAATGCGCGTTGCAAATTTTGAAATTTCACCCAATATATGACTAGATATGAAAATTGTAACACCTTGTTCTTCCGATAATTTAGTTAATAGTTCACGTACTTCGAAAATACCTGATGGATCTAAACCATTTGTAGGTTCATCGAGCAGTAAAAGTTTGGGTTGATGAATTAATGCTTTTGCAAGGCCAAGACGTTGTTTGTTCCCTAGGGAAAGATTCTTGGCTTTTCGGTTGATGTATTCTTTTAGTTCTAGTTGTTCTATAATTTGATGGACAGCATTTTTATCATCAATTTTCCGAAGTCGTCTGATTATAGTAAGGTTTTCACGTACCGTTAAATTTGGATAAGAGTAGGGAATTTCAACTAAATATCCAATCTGTTTCCACAAGTTCGTATTGTTGGCATGTACCAGTTCGTCGGCTATGTATGCCTTACCCGACGTAGCTTTTATCATTCCTAGCAGCATGCGTATGGTTGTTGTCTTTCCAGCTCCATTAAGTCCCAGGAAACCATATATTTCACCTTGTCTTACGTTTAAATTCAGCGAGTTAACTGCTTTAATACCGCCGTAATTTTTAGATAAATCTAATGTTCTAATTATATCTTCCATGGTAAAGTAAATAATACCGAACGTTCGGTCTGTTTGTGGGTAAATTTTTTTAGGTTTTTATGTTGTTGTAAATAGTTTCAAAAGCAGTTTTCAAATAATCACTGTAGTTTCCTGAATAGTGTTTGTTGTTCAAAAAACGAATGAACGATCCATCGGTACTGAATAAAAATAGGTCGGCAACATCCTCTTTTTTCGATTCCGTTTTGATTTCACCATTCACCATCGCCCGATCAATAATTTCACACCATGCCATATGCGCTTGGTCATAATCTTCCTGTTCTATAGCTAGGAATTCTGGGAAACGATTCATGGCTTCGAACATGATGAAGAAGAAATTGAAGGATAAAGTACTTTCATCGTTGCTACCGACTAATTCATTTAATTGAATGAATGATGCTGTGGTATGAGTTAAGTATTGCTGGTAAAAGTTATATAATGAATCATTTGGGAATTTTGAATAGTCGATATTACCCATTGAGAAAAAGAGCATTACAATCTCTTTAAATAATTCTTCTTTACTGCTAAAGTAATGGTAGAAAGCACCTTTTGAAAGACCTGTTTTTTCAACAATTTCTTTCATTGTTACTTCTTTGTAGCTTTTTTGTAAGAAAAGAAGCAACGAAGTTTGAAGTATATATACTCTGGTTTTATTCATGAACCGACCGTTTGGTCTGTAAAGGTATAGATCTATTTTTAAATTCAAATAATACGCTTCATTTTTTATTGAAATTAGTGAGACTATAATTTGGGTTATCAAAATCATTTAGGCGAACTGATCCCAAGCGATAGGTCGATGGATCTCATTAGTAAGATTTCCTACATCTTAATGCGTAAAAAAAAATCATTGTGATACCTCATCAGCATGCAACGAGTAGTTTTATTGAAGCAAAAGAGTTACTAGAAAAATACAATTTAGTAGTTCAGTTTTACGGTAATTCTTTTTGTTGCTTCATTAATTTTAAAACTTGCTTTTTCGAAGGAAGGAGGTCCCATTGTAATTTTTAGGTTGTTACTAAAAGCATAACCCTCGGTTGGAAAGTGAATGAAGTTGGTGTCCATTTTTCCATTTTCATTTTCATCGTGGAAGGTTGAGAAGGCATAGGTTCCAAAAGGTAAATTTTCAAAAACAACTGATGTTTGTAGGTTTTCTAATTGAACCGTTTTAATAGAAATTGCGGATTTG
Source organism: Prolixibacteraceae bacterium (assembly GCA_027859005.1). Classification (GTDB taxonomy): domain Bacteria; phylum Bacteroidota; class Bacteroidia; order Bacteroidales; family Prolixibacteraceae; genus Roseimarinus. The sequence continues at coordinate 2,006 of JAQIBQ010000364.1, forward strand.
GTATCGGGGAATTTAGGGCTATTGCTGTCGTATAGTTTCACAACAACAGTACCAGTATTCGATTCAAGGTTTTCGTAAATAATAACAAGTGACCCTTTGTTTTCGGCAGAATGTGCAATGGATGAGATAAGAAAAAAGATGCTTAAGCATAGAAAAAATTTGTTCGTATTCATTTCCCTTAATAGTTATTTTGTTTCATTTAATACCAGTTGGAAAGTTTCGCTTAAGCCGATTTTACCGTCTTTCTTTTGTTGGTTTGAATCGACAAAACCTTTGAGTGTTCCAGTATTCCCTTTTATAACAATTTGTTCCAATTGATTGCTTGTTATTTTCTTGCCCATAAACTC
>JAQIBQ010000405.1 GCA_027859005.1 Prolixibacteraceae bacterium
AAGTTTATGACCTAAAATTCTGCTTTTATTTGCATTTACGCAAGAAATATAGCACGTTTTTATTAACCATTAATGCTGATTATCAACCGTGTATCCTATTTTTCAGCAAGCCCTAATTAAATTATCTGTATGAAAACAAAAAACAGTAATGTAAAACTATTGCACTAGCGAAGGACATCGTATGTTTGATATTGTACGATGGAACAAGGCTTACGACTTACTAAACTCTGAAACTACCGATGGTTATTTACGTAGTTACGAAAGAGGTAAGAATGAATATCAGCCAATACCACAGCGTCAGATTGATTTAAGTGGTGGTAATATTCAACAATACTAGTGCACTAAGTACTTAATATTTCCCTTTGTGGATTTTATGATACAAGAGCTCCGATTCATCAATCGGGGCTCTTTTTTTTGCTGGATATCCAATAGCAATTAGCGAAAGCACATTTTTTGATCTGGGAATATTTAGTTGCTCTTTTACGAAGTCCTCAGCTGTTTTTTCGTTGTTGTGAGGTCTTTTATGTATTTGCACCCAACAGCTCCCTAAAGCCAACTCTTCTGCCTGTAATTGCAATATAATAGATGCAATGGAGCAATCTTCTATCCAAGTATCTGATTGTACAGAATCACCTACAACTACAATTGCTAGCGCTGCTCCCTCAATTAAATTTGCACCGTGAGGTTTACATTCCGATAAAGTAAGCAACATCACTTTATCTTCAATAAATAAAAAGTCCCAATGATTCTTTCTCTTTCCTGTAGGTGAATAAAGAAGAGCTTTGGTTAATGCTTCAATTTTCTCCACTTCAACTGGTCGGTCAATAAAGTTTCTAGTGCTTCTTCTGGATTTTATTAAATTGGCAAACGACATAGTAATTATACTTAATGTTTTTGCAAAGGTAGAATTTTGAAAAAGAAAAAATAGTTGAGGATGCTAGATACATCTCATCATAGTAATTTCTTCACCTTTTGTAGTTATATATTTACCCATTGCTTGTGCGGTTAGGCAAGAATGAACTGGAATAATTTCAACAATGTCGCCAATATTAATTTGTTTAAACTCTTTTGAAGTTACTTTAAGTATTCCGTGTTCTTGCGAAAGACTATACAAATAGCTACTGTTTCTTAAAAGAACTTTTTCGTTGTTTTTTGAAATTACAATGCGTCCAAAATTTGGTTTGCCATCGATGTTTTGGATCCAATCTTTTGAAAAATGAATGGCGCCACCATAAATAATAATTTCATTCCGATGAGGTTGTTTCGATATAACCGGACAATGCATTCGAACAGCTATGTCGTCGATATTACAGGCTCCGATAGCGTGTTGAATTAAATCATAAAAGACAAAATTTCCTGGCCGAATTTCATCAATACCTTGGTAGTTTTCAGAAATGGAACAAGTGGGTGTATCGCCAGTAGAGATTTTTAGATCAGGGTATTTTTTAATGTAGTGCCTTTTAAGTTTACTTACTTTTTGAATGGTGTTAAATTGAATGTTTTGAACTTCGTTTCTTGAGCGTGCTTTATAAGAGTGTCCTGAATGAAGTAAGAACCCTTTGAACTTGAGTTTGGGGTTCAATTTAATTGCTTCGAGTAATGCATCAATTCGGGTATAGGAAATAGACGAAATCCCCGTTCGATTATAGCCGGTAGAAATCTTAATATAAATACCTGTTTCGTTTGTGAGTTTTCCTTTTAATGAAAGTACTGTTGTGATATTGTCAGCCAGTATATTAATTGTTGCTGTTTGTGTTAATTTGTTTAATTCTTCTACTTCGTGAATATTGAATGGGATTGCAATCGTAATGTCGTTCCAACCATTGTTTGCAAAAAATTCCGCCATGCTAACCGATGAAACACTAATGCAATTGACTCCTAAGTTCTTGAACCAACTACCCACAACCAACGATTGATGTGTTTTGAAGTGGGGGCGAAAAAGTAACTTATGCCTTTTTGCCTTTTCAAACATTAATTCAATGTTTTGTAAGCAAGTTGTTTTGTTTAGCACAAGCGTTGGCCTAACAATATTCATCAGTTGATAAGTTAGATTAGTTTAATATTCCCATTTAAAAGATGAAGAGTATTTGAGTAATTCAATGCCTTTGCAGCAAAATTGAACTTTCATTTTAAAGAAAAACCTACTATTAATAATCCCCCGAATTTAATATGGTTTTTAAAAGTAGTAAATGTGAAAATGAATTCGAAATTAAAAGACTCATTTATTCAAAATTAACTAGAAGTAATTTTTTGAAAATAAAAAACCCTGCTTGTAGGGCAGGGTTTGAAATATTTATATAATAATTTCTATCTTACTATTGTTTGTTTTCTTTTTGGACCTACCGAAACAATTGTAACGGCTACCCCTGTTTGTTCTTCGATGAACTTAATATATGCTTTTAAAGCCTCAGGAAACTGATCTTCAGTTGTAACATTCGTTAAATCTTGATTCCAACCAGGCAGTTCTTTATAGATAGGTTCAATATCGTCGTTTAATTCGTAGGGAAGTTCGGTAGTTTCTTTCCCATTAATTTTATAGGCAACACAAATTTTAATTGTTTCAAATTTGTCGAGCACATCGGCTTTCATCATAATTAAGTCGGTAACGCCATTAATCATTATCGAATAATTAAGCGCTACTAAATCAATCCAACCGCATCTGCGAGGTCTGCCTGTTGTTGAGCCGTATTCGTTACCTACATCTCGTAAGTCTTGACCATCGTTGTCGAAGAGCTCGGTTGGGAAAGGTCCCATTCCAACTCTTGTACAGTAAGCTTTGAAAATTCCGAAAACTTTGCCAATTTTATTAGGTGCAATACCTAAACCCGTACATGCACCAGCACATACTGTATTCGAAGAAGTAACAAATGGGTAAGAGCCAAAGTCGATATCAAGCATTGTTCCTTGAGCTCCTTCTGCAATTACAGTTTTGCCTTCTTTAAGTGAATTGTTTATAAAATGCTCGCTATCGATGAACATATATTTTTTAAGCACTTCAATGCCTTTGAACCAGTCCGATTCAAATT
>JAQIBQ010000438.1 GCA_027859005.1 Prolixibacteraceae bacterium
GCACACACCATCTTCTTTTTGTTGCTGTCATAGCTTCTGCCAACCTTGCCCTCTTCTTTTCCACCGATAACAAACTCATCAACATGAACAGTTCCATTCATCGGGTGGTTTTCACTTGACTTCATGGCTTCACGAACCTTATGCATAAAAAGCCTTCCTGTCTTTTCTGTAACGCCAAAGCGGACGGCAACATAGCTTGCAGATAGACTCTTGGTCGTTGTTGCCATTTCAAAGCAGATGAAAAAGGATTTACGTAATCCAAATTTAACCTTATGAAACAATGTGTTTGCAGTTACCGATTCGGTATGGCTACATTTATTGCAAGTTCTGGAATGATTACGCCTAATCTGACTTCCTGAATGCCCACACTTAACACATTCGAAGCCATCCGACCATTTGAAATGAGCTAAGTACAATTGGCAGTCTTCATCAGTTTTGAACCGTTCAGCAAACTCTATAAGATTTTGTCCTTTAAAAACATCCATGTATCTATTGATTTTACAGGAAACAAATATATGCATTTATCTACTGACTTCTAAAAATTATATTCGAAACTTAAAATTCAATATTGTTAACTTATTTGGAATATCTTTAATCCAACAATTCATATATTTTTAATTTATAAAATAAATACCAAAAAAGATTTTTCATTGTTTCAATTTTTATCGGCATAACTCTAATTGCAACTGCTAAAGGATTAGACTCTTCTGACTTTCAACTGGGAACACCTCCGAGAATAATCCGCACCTGTTGTGCATTTGGAGATGATGTTGGCCTCGTTGCCATTCCATTTGTTAAAGTTTCAGATATTATCGCGAAAGAAACCATTGGTGAACACGAATACCTTGGAGGAAAAAACGAAGGCAACGGAATAATTTATACTTATAAAGGTGGATTTATCGATCTCGGTCATCTACGAGACCAATCGGACTGGACAGCCTATTTGCACCAACTCATTCTTCAGAATAAAGGGAACGAGAAATTCGAAATCGTTCTGGGTAGAGAGTGCGGATTAAAATCGTTACAGATCCAAATCCCTAAAAACATATCGAATAAAGACGCTGCTTTACTTGCAGGTAGAATTGCTTTTGATCTTTCGGTTTGGCACGAAATTGCTACTTGGTATGGTGCCTCATCGGTACCTTTTGTGCCCGAAAGATATTCAAGTTTTTCGGTTGAAGATGACTATTCAAATCAACTTGGTATTCAACTAGGTATAGCATCTATTCTAAGCGACGAACCATTTTCAGAAGCAATGACAAAGTTATTGGATCAAAAGCTAAAAGAACTTGAAATAGCACAAACCATTGATGAAAGTTTCAATGCGATGGAGCTTGTGAATGGAAGATGGTGGTCGCAGGAGTATAAAATACCAAACAAACATTTTCTGCTGAAACACGAAATTGCATGTTATACTACAACATACCCCAAACTTGTTCTAGATATCACAAATGAAGATCAGACACCTATTCCGGTAGAAATAGCAATGCACACAAATGAAAATGCCTCTCTAGTAGATTATTACACCCTTACTTTTAAAACAAATCACAAGTTCCCTTTTGCAAAAATTTTTAAATCACGGAAGAAAAAAAGAATAATTACCAATTCCGATTTCTTTGTTATTCTTGAACACATTCGAAAAGAAACAAAACTCTTAAAATACCGAAAGCTAAAGCGTAAGAACAAAAGAAAAGAGTTATTGTAAATGTTACAATACCAAAAGGTGAGTTCAATCTTAGTACTACAATTAACTTGTTAAAAGCTTGCAACGAATTGACAATACCTTTTTAGATACGAATCTTTTAGTCAAATAGTGATTCGTTATGATAAATCTATTGTCTGAAAAAATGACGTTGCTTCAATGACTCGTATGTTAATCCTTACTAATGGAATTCTAATTTTGCAACTGAATTACAACTCTATACCTTCGATTACGGTATGCCAATGACATCATTTATTACATTGCAGTATTATAACGAAGACAAACTATTCCTTTTAATAATTTTCTATATGTCCGACCGTACAACGTTCGCTCTTTTATTCAATCAAATATCGGGGTCGGTTTTATTTCACTCTTTTCTACCCCAGGTTGAAACCCGGGGCTACAAATATTCCGCTCCGATGGAGCTATTTGTCATTTTCTCATTATGCCAAAAAAAAATGGGTGAACCCCCGGAATGACCTTAACTATTTTATGATTGAGTTGTTAAAAAAATTTTGATTTTGGTAACTTGCATGAACTTTCATTTTTCCAACCAATAAATCCAGAATAATGAACGCTAAAAAATTTGCTGTTGTACTTGCCGGATGTGGTGTTTACGATGGAGCAGAAATTCAAGAAGCTGTGGCTACCATGTTGGCCATCGATCGGGCAAACGGTACTTATCAATGCTTTGCTCCCGACGAAAACCAATACCACGTAATTAACCATTTAACGGGCGAAGTAAAAAGTGAAACTAGAAATGTATTGGAAGAAGCTGCCAGAATTGCTCGGGGGAATGTACTCCCTTTAGCCAATTTTGAACCAAAAGATTTCGACGCTTTAATTTTTCCCGGAGGCTTTGGCGTTGCAAAAAACCTTTGCACATTTGCGATAGATGGGCCTAACTGCAAGCTAAACGTCGATGCTGAAACAGCCATAAACAAAGCCTATGAACATAAAATGCCAATTGGAGCACTTTGCATTTCGCCTGTATTAATTGCCAAAGTTTTAGGGAAATCGATGTTAACCATTGGTAGCGATGAAGGAACTGCCAATGCCATTGAAAGCCTAGGTGCAAAACATAAAAATAGCGAAGGTTCTGATATTGTTATTGATATCGAAAATCGAATAATTACTTCACCTTGCTATATGCACGATACAACAATAGGAGTGGTTGCAAATGGCGCCGAAAACGTTATTGATGCACTTTTAAAAATGATGGATTAGTAGTACAAGAAGAAGGATGTCATCTCTAACAAAAAGATGACATCCTTCTTCTATTTTGAAATTTATTTTCTACTTATTAATAAGTGTATTATAATCGATATAATACAGAAGTTTTAAAGAAACGCTATTAGCTTGATCAGCCTTAAGAGTTTCCTTCAAGTTATCGCCAAATTGAACTTCAACATCGGTATTATCAGTGTAAATTGAATTTTTCCATGCCAAAGACAATTCACTTCCGGGTCCAAACTCCCAACGCAAATTCAGATCAACATTAAAGGCATTAAAATTTACATCGTTTTCTGAAGTATGTCCATCTGCAATTAAATAACCATCGGCTTTTAGAAAGTACTGTTGGTCTTCGTAATCGGCTACCGACCAATAATGGCGAACCCTGCAATCAATTGCTATTTTGGTATTGAATGTATACCCCATCGAAAGGGTATTTTCAAAGGTTCTTCGGTTATAGGTACCAAAGAAAATATTATCGTCGTCATTACTGTCAACAAAACCTTTTGCATTGTATTCGTTATTAAGCCCAATATCGTAAAAAACATTAAAGCGTTGACTTGCTTTCCACCAAAGGTTAGTATTTAGCCAATTACCCCAACGACCCGGCTCGGATGTATTATACAATCCATAATTTAAACTCCATGATAGTTTTTTATTGATATCGGTATGGAAATTAAACTCAGTTGAATAATGCTTGGGACCGACATAGTATCTGCTATTATTCTCCGATCGAGGTTCGAAATAATCGTTTGTTCCAAAATTATATCCGTAAAAAACACCCAACCACCAGTTGTTTTTAAAGGTAAAATCGGTCCAACCATTTAGTTCATTTCCAATATGCACACTTGGTTTAAACAACCTTTCGTTCTCAATCCAAATTTGCCCACTCCAATTCTTGAAAATGAAAAATGGTTCGTGAATATTATAGCTGATTTGTGCTTCGTGCTCTTCTATATTATTACGCTGCATATACCCCATGTCGTTAAAGTCAAGCGTATTTGAAAAAACAGAACGACTACCATTGAATCTTAACTTCCCTTTGATTTTATTGAACGATAGGTTGTACCCATATCCGGTTTTATCTACCGATTCTGGTTTGTAACTCATGCCTGCTACACCCGATATTTGATAGGTTTGCTTGTTATTTTTCAGTTGAAACTGTGTTGCTGTTACGTTGGCAGAATAGGGATTGTTAACCATTGAAATATTCGTATTAATTACACTCACATATGAATTATTCTTAATGGTTTTCTCTATAACAGAAACGTTATAATTGGTAAAAGGTTGTGTAACAACTTCGCGTACTTCACCTGTCTTCGTATTTTCAATTTCAGCTTTTGCAGGCAAAGTCATTGCATTCAAGAAGCCAACTCCCCAACCATTTTTATCTTTCCCTGAAACTTTTGTTGCATTAATCATTTGTGTTGAACTTGGATTGTATTTCACTTCCTCGTTATCGGCAAGATTCTCATGAGCTAAATCGTTAAAGTTTGGACGCTTTCCTATCCTTCTGGAATAGAAAATATCGGCTCTACCAAACAACTCCCCTCCTTCATTAAAAAACTGCCTCTTTTCGTCGTAGTGCAATTCATAGGGGCTTAGATTCAATTCTTCGTCGTCGGATTGAATTTGCCCAAAATCGGGAATCAACATCATATCTAAAGTATGACTTTCGCTTAAGCCATATTTCAGATAGAGACCACCTTTGAATACGTATTCGTTGCTTGATGCACCAGCTTTTCGTTCAACATACTCGGCAACATAAGGAGTAATTGACAAACGAACGGGAGGTTTAATGTCTTTCAATCCATGCAATTGACCACTTTGGTGTAAGAAACCCGAAATTTCGAAATTCACAAAATTCCACGAGTTATTTGAATTGTAACGTCGCATTCGTCGAAAAAAGTTTAATCCCCAAACAGTGGTATCCTCAGGTGCAAATCGAATTGCTGAATAAGGTATTCTGAATTCAGCAGACCATCCGTTCTCTAGAATTTTGGTTCCGCTTTGCCAAACAGCATTCCAACCACCGTCTTCAGAATCGTGATTGCTTCCTCTAATACCCTTAATATCGGTTTGACTGTTGGCTGGAGTTACTAAAAATTCATAACTCAATAGTCCTTCATTGTTAGGGTCGAGAAAAACCAAAAAATAATCCGAAACGCCAATATTATCACGCGTTGTAATGTAATTGGCAATACTGTCGGGATTATCGTATAACATCGCACCAATATACAGCGCATCATCGTCGTACAAAATCCGAACTTCAGTTTCCTCATACGAAGGTTGCCCATTATGTGGGTTTAATTGGAAAAAATCGGTAGCAATTGCAGCTTGGCTGTATACCGATTCATCGAGGGCTCCATCAATTTTTATGAGCTGATCAACTCGAAGTGCAGTAACATTTTTACGTTGTACTTCCTGCGCAAAAGTAGTGAGACAAATCAGGCTAATGACCAGCAGCAAAAATTTGTGTTTTGTTCCCATTTCGTTTAGCTAATTAGCTAATAGGACGACACATTTTTCAATTTGTTACAGAAAATGAAAAAAATGAATTTACAACCTATTGTTCACCACATTATTAAATAGTGATCCAAACTGTATACGCACACCCATACCTCCTGAAATTTCAAAGGTTGAAGGTAATTTTTGATTTCCTAAAAGAATGTCTTCTAACGAAAGTTCACCAGCAGGCAAATAAAGTTGGTTGTGAACATTCTCCGCTCTAAAACCAAAATTCAAGGAAAGCCCACGAGTAATTCGGAACGATAAATCAGATTCAAAAGAAACTCGATTCTTAGTTAAATCGTGCCAATAGGTACTTCCTTCCAATTTAGTTTCTATTTCACCCCAAGGTTGAATAAGCTCAAAATTTAATTCAAGGTTATGGGCCCACAGGTTTTCTTTCTCTTTTCCAAAAATGGTTGTTTCGTAGTAGTTCTTCATTTCAATTCCAGTTGAATACGAAGCAGTAAACACTCTTTTATCGGCATCTTCCCATGGGAAAAAGTTGTATTCGATGGCTGGTTTAATATCATAAGAACTTAGCGTATTCCAATAAGTACTTTGAAAAAAAGATAAAAACACACCAGTTGACCACCTATCAGTAAGACTATATACCGTTTGAATGCGAGCAAATTTATTATTATTCTGACTTGTTATTAGATCACCTTCGTTATCAATTTCTTCAAATTTATTACGCATCCAATAGGAAGCTCTGAACTTTATATTTTCGGTTATTTTATCGGCTCTTACATTAAAAGAGTAGTTGTAATTGGTTTTACTTTCTTCAACATTAAAACCACCATTTGCGTCTAATCTGAAAACCCACTGTTTCCATTGATCAGTATTCGTAACTGTTTGCATTGCTTGTTGCTCTGGTTGAGTATACAAGATATCAATCATATCACCATTGGATGTCTCATTAACATAAGGCATTAAGCCTAGTTTTAGTGCTCGTGTAATGCATTCGCGAACGGCATCGTCTGTATCGCCAGGAGAACTAATACAATTGAGTGAAATATTCCCAATTTGGTTCAGATTTTGGGAATAAAAATTTAGAATATAATTAGTACCTCCACTTCCTGTCCGATTCTTAGTAACAATTATATGTACGTCGGAACCCTTTGGGTCGTTAACAAAATCAACAAAATTTATGTTTCTTCGAATATAATCGAAATCAATATTCTGACCTTCAAAAAAAACTTTCAATGTGCTTATTGATGCCGAAGGGTTGAATGAATCAAATTCAGATTTATCACTAGCGAAAAGAGATACGTTGTTTAGTAGAAGCACAAGTACTACTACTATTGACACTTTATGAATATTCATGTTTTATTGCTTAAAACTTAACCAGAATACAAAAGTAGAGTATTAAACAACAAAAAAGCCTATAACAAAGTTAAGCCGTTGTTAAAAAAGTCAAATATACTTTTTATTGATTTCAAGCCGACTAACTAATTCTTTCTTCTTTGATGTAAAGAGTAGAGAGATCCCAATATTGTTATCGGAAGAACAAAACCGATGCTTTCTTTTTTGGAATGTGCAGCTTAATAGCTAAAGGCGCCTGTTTACAATGTTATTGTATATGGAACCAAACTGGTATGTTAAACCAATGCTTCCATTTACTAAATAATTTGAAGGTAACTTACGAGCACCTGTTACAATTTCTTCGACCGAATATTCACTTGCTGGAATATATATTTGATCGTGGATACTTTCGGCTACAAGCGAAAGTGTTATTGACAATCCTTTATAAATCCGAAACGAAACATCACTTGCGAATGAAATGTTATACAACGATAAATCATTCAGGTATTCTGATCCGGTTAACTGTAAAGAAATATCTCCCCACGGTTGCACAGCAATTCCCGTTAAATAAATGCGATGGAGGGGTGCTCTTTCAACAAGCAAATTCCTATAGTTTTCATTATACAAATGCATGTTATCGTATCCTAAAGCATAAGCCAATGTAAAAATATGTTCATTGGACTCTTGCCAAGGAAAAAAGTTGTATTCTATTGCTTGAGAAATTGTATATGCAAATTCCTTGTTATGATAACTACTTTGAATTGCATAAACTGTAAGGCCTGTTGACCAGTGATCGGACAAACTATAAACTACTTTTGAAAAAATGTATTTGTAGTTATAATTGTAGACGTAATCAATATCGGTATATTTTACTTCTTGATTATAGATGTATAAGTAGTTATTTATTTTAAACTTTTCAGTTATTTTATCGGCCTTCAAATTGAAAGAATAGTTATAGCCTGATTTGTTTTCTTCAATGTCAAATCCTCCAGAAGAATTTAATTTAAACACCCAATTTTTCCATTTATCAATCGATTCGGATGCTGTTGAACTATCGATTTCTTTTTTTACAAGTGAAAGTTGATAGTGTTCAGCAGAACTCGTTTCATTAAAAAATGGCATTAACCCGCGTAATATTACATTGGTTATTACACTTCGTACTTGGTGTTGTGTATCGTCTAAAAGGGTGCTTACAGTTAACGTGAAATCACTAATGTTTTTTTTGGTTTTTGAATTAAACCATATTGAATGATTTATCCCTCCACTGCCATTGATTTCTTCAACTAAAATAATTTGCACATCGGAAATTGCTGGATCGTTAACAAAATCGACAAAATCAACTTCGTTTCGCAAATAATCAAAATCTATATCATTCTCATCGATATAGACTTTGAGTCGAGTATTAGATGAAATTAAAGTTGAGTCTTGAGCAAAAAGACCTATCGATAAAAAAACAAACAGCAGTATAGTAATGGTTTTAAAAAGGTTAAGCATATAAAGTTAAAGTTTGGACTACCAAATATATACTTTTCTCAATAGAATTATAATAAGAAGTGATATTTATTTTCTTTTCAATACATAAAAAAGCCATTTCAATAATTTGAAATGGCTTTTTTACTTCTATCTAAATTCTGCTATTCTCCGATAGGTGTAAATACAACATCAATTAAATCAACTTCAGCAAAGAAATTTGCTGCAAATGTTTTAATATCATCAGGTGTCATTTCATTCAATATAACTTCATAATTTTCTTCATCAGCAGTATTTATACCTGAGTAATAGAAAGAATAGATTGATGACAACCAAAAGTTATTGTGTTCTTTTGATTGCTCTCTATCTTTCAATAAATTCAATATGGTTTTATCGAAATCGGTTGCTGTTGGACCTTCCTGAACAAGGAGATCAATTTCGCTATAAATTATTGATTTCAATTTTTCAGCACGCAAAGGATCACAGTCGAATGAGATTGTCATATTTGCCTCACCAATTGGAAATTGACTCATCCCACTTCTTAATCGAACACCATAAGTACCACCTTCGTCTTCACGAACTTTTTCGGTATATCGTAAATCAAGAATATCTTTAAGCACTCTAATAGCTAATGCATTTTTCTGACTGTACTCCATTTCTTTCTCGTAATATACATTCACATTTGCCTTAGGAGTTGTCATGGCAATTGGAATTACTTTGTTAGTCTTTCCTTTTGGAGCATCTATTCCCCGATCCATCCATTTTTCTTCACGTTCGGTATCAGTTAACGAGCCCAAATACTTTTCGGACATTGCCTTAACGGTTTCTTCTTCAATATTTCCAACAATTACAAAAGTAAAGTCGCCAGCATCTTGAATTCGATCTTTATATATCTTTTCAATGGTTTCAATATTAACTTCATTTAAGAATTGTGTATTTAATGTGCGTACCCTTGGATTATAATTTGCTCTAATAAATGCTAACGAATCACGCATTATTTTTTGAGGGTCTTTTTCCATATTCGCAACGTAAGCAATGTATCTCGACATTAAAGCATTGTGTGCCTCAGTATCGAAACGAGGATGCTCGAAGTAGAGGTAAACCAATTGCATCATGGTTTCAAAATCTTTTGGTGTACTCGATCCATTGAATCCTTCAGTAAGAGAACCCAAGGTTGGACTTAGAGAAACCTTTTTCCCTGTTAGCATTTTTTGTAAAGTAATAGCATCAAATTCTCCTACGCCATAGCTATTGATAAAGGTACCGGCCATATCAGCTGATGGAATTGACTCATTTTCCCATAAAGAGGTTCCGCCTAAACTATAGGCAAGCAATGAAACTTTATCTTTTTCATAATCGGCATGACGATAAACTACTTTTACATTATTGCCTAAAGTCCATTCAACTCCATCGAATTGTGGCAATTGCTTTGTTGAAACTACTTTTGAACCTGTAAGTTCTTGGCTGATTAAGCTTGCATCTGAAGCAGCATCGACATAGGGTTCGATTTCCATTGTTTCAACACTGGCTATAATTGACTTTGCTTCATCTTCGCTCAAATGCGTAACCCCTTCAGTTGGGCCTGTAATTACAATTGTTCTATTGCTATCTTTTATCCATTTCTTTGCCAAAACAGAAATTTCATCAACTGTAATTGTAGGAATTACTTGCTTGGCAAAATTGAATTCAAAATCGATACCCGGAATTGGTTCGGCTGAAGTATAATTGCCGCTATATTCTCTACAATAGCTATCGTTTCGGATCTTATCTTTTTGTTTGAATTGACTTTCAAGGTTCGTTAAGAAATTTGTTTTGGCACGTTGCAATTCGCTTTCTACAAATCCAAATCGCTTAATACGTTCGGTTTCAATCATGATTGCTTCTAATGCTTTCCCTTCTTCATTTGGATTAGCTGTTACTCCTACTGAATAAGCATCGTAACCTCTCACGAAACCACTACGACGAGTTGAGCCCATTACAAATGGAGGTGTTCCTTTTTGCAGTAATTCTTGAATACGCATTCCCGACATTGTATTGTACAACGAGATTAAATAAGTCTCCCGTAAATCGGCTAAGGTTTTTTCTTCACCATCTTTGTTCTCATCAACAATATAAATATTCACGTTCGATTGTGTTGCTTCATCGTCAGTGGCTAAAACAAAGTAAGTTTCGTTGTGATTAGGTACTGTAAATTTGGTTCGTTCTATTGGATTTTCCACTGCAGGTACAGTTGAAAAACGTGCCTTGATCTTGGCTTCCACTTCATCTACATCAATATCGCCAACAACTGCAATTGCTTGCAAATCGGTACGGTACCAATTGAGGTAAAAACTTCGAAGTGTTTCTGGTTCGTGATATCGAATAACAGTAGTATCGCCAATTACATCGCGCACAGCCCATTTCGAACCTTTGAACAATACTGGGAACCATTGATTTCGCAAACGGAAATTTGCATTCCTACGAGTACGCCACTCTTCAGTTATAACTCCACGTTCAGCATCAATTTCTTCATCGGTAAGCGATAAATAGTTGGTCCAATCGTGCAAAACAAGCAAACAAGTATCTACTAAACCTTCGTTCAAAATAGGCACATCGCTCAAATTGTATACTGTTTCGTTAAATGCGGTATAAGCATTGATATTTCGACCAAATGCGACACCATGTTTTTGAAGTGTATTTAATATTCCTTTCCCTTCAAAATGCTCGGTTCCGTTAAAAGCCATGTGCTCCAAAAAATGAGCTAACCCATTCTGATCGTCATTCTCAAGCAGGGCTCCTACATTCTGAATAATGTAAAAACTTGCTCTTTCTTTTGGCTCTTCGTTATGACGTATGTAGTAAGTTAACCCATTATCTAAAACACCATATCTTAATTGAGGATCAACTGGTACAGCTTGATTTAATTCTTCTTGTGCAAATCCAAACTTTACCATAAAAGTAACCAAGATTGCAGATAATAATAATATTAGTTTCGACATTATTTTTATTCTTTAGTTATTCAAATTATTTATCTTATGGAAATAAAACATCGTAACGATGAGTAAGCTATAATTGTTTAACATTACAGTTTAGAACAAAAAAAATAAGGACACTCCTTCCAAAACCACTCTGCACTCGAAATACATAGGTTTAAAAGTTGAATAAAATCTAACGAAAGAATTAAGACGAGAAAAATGAGTAATGGCATACGAGACAGCTACTAAACACTTATATCTCTTTACTCAAATTGATATTTATTTGAATTGAAAATTTATTGAAATTATTAGCTGCAATAAACCTACAGGGTTTTAATCATTTAATAGACACTAAAGTATGGATAGGTTAAAAGATACTTATCGGTACTACACTATTGAGATAAACTAGGTTTGGATATTATTTTATCTATTCCAATTCAAAAATAATCGAAGACATTCTGCACCAAATCTATAAAAGACTAAACCTCTATGCATTGAAAATACATAGGTTTAAAAGATGAATGTAATTCATGAAAATATGGAGTTTAAATAGTAGACACTAGACTTTAGATTTAAAAAAAAAATGGTCTAATGTATAGAATCTAATATCTATTAATCTTTGATTCAATAGTTATAGAAACTAAAATAACTGCAATAAATTGAAAATAGCTGAAAGTAAATTGCAGGGTTTTAACCAGTAACTAGATAAT
>JAQIBQ010000492.1 GCA_027859005.1 Prolixibacteraceae bacterium
TATTCCTCGCGAATCGGCTTTTGTTAGTATGATACCCTCACGTATTTACGGAAGTTTAAACTATAATACTTTTACCCCGATTGATCTCACGCTCCATTTATCTGGACAATTAATGAATCGAATTTTCCGAACACATTTAATGTTATTATCAACTTATACTATTACTCCCAATATTAGAATCTCATCTGGGTTGTCGATGACAAATCGTTCGTATTTGAATGTACCTTTAGGAGTGAGTTTTAGTTACAATAACTTTGGTTTTTCACTAAGCAGTTTTAATATTATTGGCATTTTTGCTCCCGGATACAGTAAGAATTTTGGTGGCAGCTTTGGTCTAAAGTATAGACTTTCTACAAATGATAAAACTAAGAACTATAAAAAAATAGAACCAACTACACCCTATTATCAGCCACTTGAACGTACTCGGGTTACAGGTAGGTTATTTTGATAGTTTGAGTTTTATATGCTGCAAAGTATATTGATAAACAGTGAGTTGCGCATGTTCTTTTAATGTTATATCTTCGTCAAAAGTTTAGTTAAGCAAGCTCTACTAAGAGCATTCTATTTTGGGGGAAATAGCATGAGATTTTCAAATAAGTTATTATTTACCTTTGTGGTAATAATTCTGGTTATAACGTCGTGTATAAAAAAATATCAAGATTTTGATATTCAGTCTGATACGCAACTTATAGCTCCGGTAGCATACGGTAGCTTTCAGTTGGGTGAAATTATTGACGGTTTTGATGATGATTCAATTTTTAGTTTAGGAGCTGAAAATGAGCTTAGTTTTTCTTATACCGATGAAAAATTAGTGAAGCTATGGTTTCAAGATTTATTCGATTTTCCAACTCAAATTCAAATTGAGAAGCAAACGCAGCAACTTGGTAATATTCAGTTGAAATCTTATAGTTTTAGAGATTCTGTTACAATAGGAGATCTGAAAGATAGATTACCAGACAACCAAATACTAAGGAATTTACAACTTAATCAAAATACATTTTTTCCAGAAATTACATTGGGTGAGGAGAGTGTAGATCAGTTAAAATTTGAAATTACTAATTTTAATTTTCTTGAGTACGGGAAGTTTGTTACAGGTAAAATGAAATGCACTTTTCGAAACGACTTTCCAACATCATGTAAAGTAAGCTTTAGAATGAGCGATTTGAATGGCGATTTTATTGAGAATATTGATTTTGGTGCTTCAACAGAAAATGGATTATTGCCTCAACAAACTGAGGTAATTGAAATTGATTTGGCAGGGAGATTAGTTAATGCACCTATGTTTTATACCATTACATCGTTACATCTGGAATCTACTCAAAATCAAGTATATCTTCAGTCAAAACATGGTTTACGTCTTAATGTTGATCTTTCGGAATTAATAATTAGTGAAGGTGTCTTGTTTTCTGAAGAATTTAAATACACTGGTGAAATTCAACAGGTTAAAACTCAAATATCGGATACGTTGAAGTTTTCTAAGGTTGGACTACAAAAAGGATTTCTTACTATAAATATAAGTAAAACCTTCAAGCCTGAAGGGAATATTTTACTGCACATACCTTCAATTATTGATGGAAATGATTATCTGAAAGTTTCAATACCAGTTAAGGGAAACGTTAATTATACCCAAAAAATTGACTTAAGCTCTTATGAAATAGATTTGACAAATGATTTATTTGATTACAATAGTTTAGAGTTCTTTTATGAATTTGAAAATACGAATCAAAATACAGCATTGGAACTTTATTCAACCGATATAATAACATCTTCTGTTAATTTAAGTGAATTAAAATTCAATTATATAGAAGGAGATTTTGGAAATTTGAAAATGGATTTGTCTCGTAATGGAATTGAAGTAAAACCTGTATTGTGCGATGTAATTGGGGGCGAAGTTTTTGGTGAGAATCCGGTTTTAACACTTATTTTTAAAAATCCAGTTGGAATACCCATTCTCTTTGAAATGCAGATAGATGCGTATAATCTTGAGGGAGAAAAAGCGACACTTATAAATGATCCCTTTTTATTAGAATATCCAAATTCACTTGATGAAGTGCCTGAAACGTCCGAGTTGGAGTTTAATAGTTCGAATTCAGCCATTTTAGATTTTATTAAACTACCTCCAAATGATTCTATGAATTTTATGGCTTCAATTGAATTGAATCCACCAGGAATTCAAGCACAGAATACAAATTTTGTATCCTTAATCGATCCATTCCAAATAGCCTTACGTTTTGATGTCCCCTTATTGTTAAACGGTGTATTTTTTAATTTTACCGATACTATTCCTCTTGATAATTCAAACCTAAATGAGTTAATTGAAACTGCTGAAGTTATTTTTAGAGCCAATAACTCAATTCCTTTACAAGTAGATTTGCACGTTTTCCCATTCGATACTCTTACTGCAACTAAAACTGGTGAAGAGCTGTATGTTACTATTTTAGATGCAGCACAAATCGATGATTTTGGAAACGTAACGGATACTACCTTCTCCGAGAATAGTTTATTTCTTAGTGGTGATGCTCTTGATGCAATTAGTGCAGCAAATAGTTTGTTATTAAATGTTGCATTTATGTCGCCAAATAATGGTGAAAGTCCTGCAAAGCTAAAGAACGAATACGGTTTCGATTTGAAAATGATATTGGATATTAAACCAAATTTATAGGTGGATAGAAATATTAAAAAAATAATTCTACTTGTTTTTATTTTGTTCAACTTGGAATCAATTGGGCAAAATAATAATGATCAAAATACTAGTAATGAAATATTAGGTATTGAATTTTCTATAGCACCTTTTGCTCATACTTCAGCCTATTTATTTTCACCTTTTTCGTTAACAGATATGTTTACCGAGAGTGGAACTAATTATTCTTTAAATCTCACTAAAATTGCTCAAAAATCAACTGCTTTCAATGCATTACAATTTGGTGCAAATATGCAATGGATAAATATGCAGGTAAATTACAATAATACAGAATGGAAATTTAGTATAAGTGATAAGGTTCAAAATTCAATTGGGTTTCAAAAATCGATGTTTAATTTTTTGAATTTGGGGAACAAACCTTTTATAGGACAAAACATAGAATTCTCAATTCCTTTGTCTTTCATTCATTTTAGAACATATAGTTTTGGATGGGGTAAGTTATATCCTAATAATTTTGAATTCAAGTTATATGCAAATTTTTATACAGGTAAGTCGGTTGCAAGTATTTCTCCATCATTCAAATTATTTACGCAGCAAAACCTTGATTTTTTAGAATTTGAACTTGAAGGTGAAGGTAAAAATGTACTTCCTATAATCTTCGATGAGAATAACGAAGGTTTTGTTTCTAGTGTAGTTCCCGATTTTGAAATCAATTCTTATTTGTTAGGAATAAAGAACCCTGGAGTTGGTTTAAGTTTTGAATTTACGTATCAATTAAACAATAATTTTGTTATAAATGCTGCAGTAAATGATTTAGGTTTTATTAATTGGAAAGATAAAGGTTCACAAATCAATTTAGACGGAAGGTTTAATTGGAAAGGAATTGATATATCTAGCTTGTCGATTCTACAACCTGGATCATCAGATAGTACCACAAATAATGGATTTAAAACGGTTTTCTTGAATCAGCTAATTTCTTCTAACCCGAGTTCATTTTATACTTTAACACCAGTAAGTATTTTTGCTGATGTTAGATACAATTATTCGAATGCTTTACAACTTGGAGTTATAAACAGACTTCAATTTTTCGATCAATTCATTCATAATTACTTTTCTGTATATGGTGAATATCTTGTAACAAAAGAACTAGGTATTTCAACTGGTTTATCATTCACTAATCAAACGTATTTTAATATCCCCGTAGTGGTTTCGTATACAAGTAAGCATTTTGCAGGCAGTTTGGGTATGAATAATATGTGGTCTTTATTTTTGCCACATATCAATCGTAATTTAGGTGGGTGTATTAACCTTAGTTATCGGTTTAGTATTGAAATGAAAAAACGAACAAAAGAAATCAAATCTGATATTAATTATCCTTACTATCAGAAACGAGAACGTATAAATTATAGAGGAAAAATATTTTAGTAGGTGGAGTAAAACCCTTCGATTAACTTTTCTAGTTTACTTGCCATCTCAAAACTTCCGCAATTGAAATTGTTTATAATTATTGCAAAAGAAATGGGTGTGCCTTTATGGGTTGTCATATAACCGGCAAAGCTTCTTACACGAGTCATCGATCCACTTTTCGCCTGAGCTTTCCCTTTTAAAAATGAATGTTGAAAATAGTATTTTTGGGTGCCTTGCATTCCTGTAAAAGGAATTGACAATTTGTAGTACTCCGAATTGCTACTTTCGTTTTGCATGTAATTTAGTACTTCCACTAGGGTGTTTGAAGAAATTGCATTGGCACGCGACAAACCACTTCCGTCGGCTAAAAAAATGAAATCGGTATTAATGCCTTTGTTTTTCCAGAATTCTTTAATTGCTTTTGTACCCTTATTGGTAGTGCCTTCGCCATAAGTTTTTAGTCCAATGTGTTTGCACAAATGTTCGGCAAATAGGTTTACACTTTCGTAGTTTAATTGTTTAACAATTTTGTGCAGTTGGGGCGATTTCCATGTGATAAGTAAGGAATCGTTTTCCGAAAAAGAATAGGTTGATTTTAATAATTCACCTGTAATATTAACGTTGTTTACAAGCAACGCTTTTCGAAATTCATGGGCCAATAATAGGGATGGATTGGGAATTGAAGCTTTAATGCTGAACTTTTCACGGCCCATTGGTAGCGTTCCTTTTACAATTCTGTAATTATCAAAGGTGCTTCCGTATACATACGCATTGTCTCTATTTTTACTTGAAGCTTTTACTTCATTTTTTAATTCTAATTCAGGGATGTATGGTTCAGTTCCAATAACTTTTGTGTCGCCTCCATTGTTACTGTCTGTTTCAAAAACTATTCTGAAAGTATTATCGTATAATGAAATTCCTTGTGCTGCAGCACCAAAATAATTTCCTAAATCTTCCCATATCCATGTTTGCGGTACATCTTGATCTGAATAAATTGATGGATCAACTATGATATTTCCATGGATAGAATCGATGCCAATGGCTTTAATTGTATTTGCCCAGTTGGCTAAAAAGTTGCCTTTATTTGCCCCAAACAAATAGGCTGAACCTAGTGTCGGATCGCCTCCTCCTTTAATAATGATATTCCCATATAATGTACTATCAACAACTTCACCATTTAAGAATAGTTGTGTTTTAAAGGTGAAATCAGCCCCTAATATTTCAAGGGCTGCGGCAGATGTTATTAATTTTAAGGTGGATGCGGGAATAATTGTTAAGTCGGCATTTTCGTCCAATAATACTTCATTCGTGCTGGTATTCGAAACACATAGGCTTACAGGAGAATTGCTTGCTGCCTCATCGTTTAAAAAATTATAGAGCCAAAGTTGAGAGCTGTCTGTTTGGCTAAAAGCATGAGTTGAAATTAGGAGTAGTAGGATGAATAATAACTGTTTCATGAAAGTACAAATTTTTTCAGCATTTATTAACTAGATATTTTGCAGTCTACTAGCTGATGTCTTTAAATCTAACTGTCTTTTTAGATTTCTTTTATTCTTTTCCCAGTGTATTTGCCGAAGAAAACGTGCTTGGGCTGACCAATGAATTGACCGTTGTATATACTATTGTTTCCCGACATCAAATAGGCAACAACACAAGCAATGGCAACATAGGTACCACATTCGATACCGAATAACTCAATGGCCATAATTGTACAAGCCAAAGGTGTATTAGTAGCGCCTGCAAAAACTGCAACAAATCCCATCCCGGCTAATAATCCCATGGGTAATGGAATAATCCATGCCAATGCATTTCCAAGGGTTGCTCCAATAAAGAACAAGGGGGTTACTTCACCTCCTTTAAATCCAGCACCAAGTGTAAGTGCTGTAAACAGAATTTTCACAGCAAAATCATAATAGGGCAGATGCTCTTCAAAAGCATCGACAATAATGGGTACTCCCAAGCCAATGTACTTTGTTGTTCCAATTGCAAAAACAGCTAGAGCTACTATTGCGCCTCCAATAAATGGACGAAGAGGCGGGTATTTTATTTTAAATTTGAAAAAGCTGCTGATCCCATGGGTTAGTTTACTGAATATTGCTGCAACAATACCAAAAGCAATACCTGCTAGAATACTGTAAACTATGGTTAATGTAGAAACGTCAGGAATTGATACTATTGTATATTCAGTGTGTCCAACTCCCCATAAACGGGTTACATAATCGGCCAAGATTGAAGCAATAAAAGCTGGAAATATAGCATCGTATTTTACTTTGCCAATTACAATTACTTCAAGCCCAAAAATTGCACCTGCCAACGGTGTGCCGAAGATTGATCCGAAACCAGCTGCAATAGCGGCAATTATTAATATCTTCCGATAATTATGATTCAACTTAAGGGGTTTTGTCAACTGATCAGAAATTGATCCGGCCATTTGCAAAGCTGTTCCCTCTCGACCAGCAGAACCACCAAATAAATGGGTAGCAATGGTGCCAATTAGAACTAAAGGAGCCATTCTAAACGGGATTCTTTCACCTGCAGGATTCAATACTCTATCGATTAGGAGGTTGTTACCAGCCTCGGTGTTTTTCCCCCAATAATGGTAAAGTAATCCAATGCCCATTCCCGCAATTGGGAGTAACCATATGATCCACTGGTTTCCTTCACGTACATTTTCTGCCCAGCGTAACGACGTTAAAAAAAATGCTGAAGCAGATCCAACAGCAATTCCAATAAGCGTAGCAATTAATAACCACTTTGCAATAAAAAGCAAAGATGGGTATTTCTGATAAAATGTGTTTTTCTGAATGTGCTTTCGAATCATTCTTTTTTGAATTGAACTGTAAAAATAGGAAAGATTATAAGAACTAAAATACCAGAGAATAAGTCTATGCATTTAAATAAAGTTTGAATTATATCTTGGTTGGAAAGGATACAAAAAATGTTGTGCCTTCTCCCAATTTGCTCTCAACCCAAATTTTACCCCCGTTCAGTTGGGTGAATTATTTGCAAATTAATAATCTAATTCCATTTTGAATTACTCTTGGTTTTTGATTCGTTACTAAATTCAATAATATTTTTTACTTAGTCATATTCATATAATTGTTCTTTTTTACAAAAAAACAGATTATCTTAATAAACTCTTTAAGAAGAACAATAAAACATGTTTGACGTTTTAAAAATATGAAATCAGAAATATACGATTTAGTAGTAATTGGTTCAGGACCTGCTGGCCAAAAAGGAGCAATTGCAGCTTCCAAAAATGGGGCAAAAGTCGCAATTATTGATAAAAGAACTATGATAGGAGGTGTATCATTACACCGCGGAACAATACCCAGTAAAACACTCCGTGAAGTGATCATCTATCTTTCAGGAATTCGTCAACGTTCGTTTTATGGCGAAGATTATGCAGTTAAACATGATATTAGTTCTGATGATCTGGCAACAAGAATTCAACAGGTTGAGAATCGTGAGATGGCTGTTATTTACGATCAGCTCTATCGAAATGGCATTCAACTTTTTTATGGTATGGCAAAGTTTGTTGATAGGAATACAGTTGATGTTGAAACTCCAAACGGATTAGAAAGAATTAGCGGGAAAAACTTTATTATAGCTTGCGGTACAAGACCTGCATTGAATGAGTCTATCCCTTTTGACGATGAAACAATAATTAATGTCGATCAGATTTTGAATTTGAAAAAACTGCCTAAAACAATGGTCATTGTTGGAGCAGGTGTAATAGGTTTAGAATATGCTTCCATGTTTTCTGCTATGGATGTTGAAGTTACTTTAATCGATCAAAATGAGGATTTGTTGCCTTTCGTTGATCGGGAAATTGTTGATCGTCTTACTTTTCATTTAAGGAATCAAAATACCACTTTCCGATTATCTGAAAGAATTGCTAAAGTTGAGAAACGTAACTCCTTAGTTGAAGTAGAATTAGAAAGTGGAAAAATAATTAAAGCCGAAACATTCTTGTATGCCGTTGGTCGTCAGGCAAATTCCGATCAATTGAATTTAAATGAAATTGGTCTTGAAACCGATGAGAGAGGACGTATTAATGTGAATCAAGATTTTCAAACAATTATACCCAATATTTATGCTGCTGGAGATGTTGTTGGATTCCCAGCACTTGCTGCTACCTCTATGGAACAAGGTCGATTAGCAGCATGCCGTATTTTTAATGCTCCGGCAAAATACGAACCAACCTTGCTCCCTTATGGTATATATTCCATTCCTGAGATCTCAATGATTGGAAAAACGGAACAGGAATTAACTGCAGAGCGAATTCCTTATGAAGTTGGCACTGTGAAGTTTGTTGAGTTAGCACGAGGAGGAATTATGGGATTAGAAGACGGGATGTTGAAAATTTTATTTGATCCAAAATCACATCTAATTCTGGGTGTTCATATTATTGGAGAAACAGCTACTGAATTGATCCATATTGGACAGGCAGTTATTAGCTTTGGCGGCACCATTGAATATTTCCGCGATACGGTTTTTAATTATCCAACCTTGGCCGAGGCATACAAAGTTGCAGCTTTAGATGGATTAAATAAGTTGTAGTTTTATAAAAGTAACTCTATTCAATCTCGTATTGATTAAGTGTCTGAGATTTCTATATTGAATAAAAATTCAGTATTCCAAAGGCTATTAAAATCTCATTAATTTGATTCTCTGTTTTCAGTGGTTATTAACAAAAATGTGTTTCTGTATTGGAAGGCTATCGTCTTAAATTATATTATTTCAACATTATATGCCAAATGTATTTCAAAATGGATTGTAAGAATTTATTCTGTTTTTTGTTTAGATAATGTATAAAATACTTGCATAGCCGTAAGCTACGGAATTTCTTTATGAAGAAATATAAACTAAAAAGAGACAAATCGAAGATCGGCTTTTGACAATTATATAGATCATTTTGAAGTGCTTATGGTATTATATAGCTGTTCATGAAAGCCGTGGATCAAGAGCCATTAACGAAATTATACCCGAAGGTTTTAACAATAATATTTTGGTTGCAGATTGTTGGAGTGCTTATTTTAAAACAGGAGCTTTATCGCAACAGCTATGTACTGCCCATTTACAATTGTAGTTGAAGTACTTCAATCAACGCTACCCCAAAAAAACATGGGGGACCAGATTAGCGGCATTGATTGAAAATGCCTTGGACGTACGAAGAAGCAACAAACTAACTCCAATCAAAATAAACGAAATGCATCGGACCTTTTCGCTTTAGGTGAAAGAACCTGCAACAACTAAAGACATCAAAGAACTTATTGCTTTTCAAAAGTGAATGGTCTAATATGAGGATTATGTTTTCGGGTTCCTCGACTCCTCGACCATCCTAATCTTTCACCAGATAATAATGGCTCGGAACGTGCAATCAGAAATTTTAAGGTCAAGTTAAAAACCAGCGGGTTTTTTAAATCATTTGAAGGAGCAAATATTTACGCAGTAATCCACTCAATTATCGATACTGCAATCAAAAATGAACAGAACCCTTATCAAGCTATGCAATTTTTAGCGTTAAATATTAAACCGACCGAATAGTTACTTCAATTGCAAGACCCTGTGGAGTTTATGATTTAGAATTATTTTAAGCAAGCAATACAAGACTCAAATGTCTTGTATTGCAGTGTTTTAATTGAATGTTATTAAACTTTTTAAGCTTATATGTTCGGCAATAACAAATACCTTTTTGAAGCAAGTTTTTATATTTTCACGTCGCAATTTTTTAGGGAATTTTAAATTGCTTTAGGCCTATTTTAGAGGCTACATTATAATAAAATCAAATTCAAAATATACTACAATGAGTTTTACACATGAAGTTGCAGGTATGATTTGCGTTGCTCAAGGAGCAAATCATGGCCCGGCTCCAATTCCGCAAGAAGGAAATTGGACTAAAGCCAAACAAGTTACAGATATTTCGGGTTTAACCCACGGTATTGGTTGGTGTGCGCCACAACAAGGAGCATGTAAATTAACATTGAATGTTAAAGAAGGTATTATTGAAGAGGCATTGATCGAGACTATTGGTTGTACTGGTATGACTCACTCAGCAGCAATGGCTTCAGAAATTCTTCCAGGAAAAACAATTTTGGAAGCTTTGAATACTGACTTGGTTTGTGATGCGATTAACGTTGCAATGCGCGAGCTTTTCTTACAAATTGTATACGGACGTACGCAAACTGCTTTCTCTGAAGGTGGATTACCAATTGGTGCTGGTCTTGAAGATTTAGGTAAAGGTTTACGCGGTGTTACCGGAACTCTTTACGGAACTACAGCTAAAGGTCCTCGTTACTTAGAGGTTGCTGAAGGTTACGTTGCTAAAATTGGTTTAGATGCCGACGGCGAAATTATTGGGTATGAATTTGTTCAGTTAGGACGAATGATGGACATGATTAAAGCCGGAAAAGATGCTAACGAAGCTCTTAAAGAAGCTACCGGAACTTATGGTAGATATGCAGAAGCAGTTAAAACAATTGATCCACGTAAAGAATAGGAGAATAGAATTATGCCATTATTTGAAAGTTACGACAGAAGAATTAAGCAGATAGATGCTGTTCTAAATTCATACGGAATTGCTTCAGTAGAAGAAGCAAAACAAATTTGCGACGATAAAGGTGTTGATGTGTATAACGTTGTTAAAGACACTCAGCCAATCGCATTCGAAAATGCAATGTGGGCTTATATTGTAGGTGCTGCAATTGCTATTAAAAAAGGACAAACCGAAGCTGCTGATATTGCTGCAACTTTAGGCGAAGGATTACAGGCTTTCTGTATTCCTGGATCTGTTGCTGAAGATCGCAAAGTAGGTATCGGTCATGGTAATTTGGCTGCTATGCTTTTAAGAGAAGAGACTAAATGTTTCGCTCTTTTAGCTGGACACGAGTCATTTGCTGCAGCCGAGGGTGCAATTAAAATTGCAAACTTTGCTAACCGTGTACGTAAAGAGCCTTTACGTGTTATCCTTAACGGTTTAGGTAAAGATGCTGCTAAAATTATTTCACGTATCAATGGTTTTACTTATGTAGAAACTGATTTTGATTACAAAACTGGTGTTGTTACTGAAGTAAGCCGCAAAAAATATTCAGACGGTACTCGTGGTGGTGTAAACTGCTACGGAGCTAACGATGTTCGCGAAGGTGTTGCTATTCTTCACAAAGAAGGTGTTGACGTATCGATTACAGGTAACTCAACTAACCCAACACGTTTCCAACACCCAGTTGCTGGAACATACAAAAAAGAACGTTTAGAGCAAGGCGAAAAGTATTTCTCTGTTGCTTCTGGTGGTGGTACAGGTCGTACTTTACACCCAGATAACATGGGCGCTGGTCCTGCTTCATACGGTATGACAGATACGATGGGACGTATGCACAGTGATGCTCAGTTCGCTGGATCATCTTCGGTACCTGCTCACGTAGAAATGATGGGGCTTATCGGTATGGGTAACAACCCAATGGTAGGTGCTTCAGTTGCTGTGGCAGTTGCTGTTTCTCAAGCTTAATTTCAAATTAAATAATATAGTAATCCTGTCAGGTTTTCGAACTTGACAGGTTTTTTTTGCAAA
Organism: Prolixibacteraceae bacterium; assembly: GCA_027859005.1. GTDB lineage: Bacteria > Bacteroidota > Bacteroidia > Bacteroidales > Prolixibacteraceae > Roseimarinus. The sequence continues at coordinate 11,619 of JAQIBQ010000492.1, forward strand.
ACGATGGATTAACACTTGTGCTTTGAACCTTTTAAAAATTCGGTTATCTTTTTATTCCTTAGAGCTTACAAAGCAATCTGTTCAATATTGGGGTTTTTTCGATAGGTACGACAACCCATCAATAAAGTGGAGGATATTTCTTTCCCTGTTGCAGCGCTAATTAATAAATGAAGTGAAGTTGTATGGCAAAAAAAAACCACCTATTACGGTGGTTCTTGTTTTTATTCAGGTTTTTTGCCTCTGTCGTGATAACGTTGCTTTGCTTTTTCCGGATCATCGTCTTTACCTATATAAAGTGTCGTACGT
>JAQIBQ010000565.1 GCA_027859005.1 Prolixibacteraceae bacterium
GTATAGTTAAATAAAATTATCCACAAAAGGGTTATGGAGGAAGTTTGTTAAGTAAGATTAAAAATAATAGGTTTTTTGAGAAGGAAGAAAGCAATTCTGGGTTGCTGAAAAGAGAAAACATTGATAGCAAATTCAAGTGGAACCTAACAGATATATATTTATCAGATATCGACTGGGGAAAGGCATTTAGCCAACTTGAAAATAAAACAGAAAAACTAGAAGCATTCAAAGGCACATTAGGTGATTCATCAGAAAATTTATTAAAGTGTTTAAAGTACGACGAAGAAATAGGGATTGTTTTAGACAGACTTCATTTGTACGCAATGTTAGCTAAAGATATTGATCTTAGTAAAGAGGCATATCAGGGAATGTACGATCGATTAATGAATCTCGCATCAAAGCTTTCGGCAACATCGTCATTCATCAAACCAGAAATATTAGAAATTCCTGAAGACAAGCTTCTGAACTTCATAAATGAAAACAAAGATCTAAAATTATACAAACACCTTGTTCAAGATTTGTTACGAACAAAATTGCACACCTTAAATGCAAAGGAAGAAAAGATATTAGCAAACGTTTCGCCTGCCCTTCAAACAGCTTCTTCCGTTTTTGGATTGCTAACAAATGTTGATTTAAAATTTCCTACAATAAAGGATGAGGAAGGAAACGACATAGAAATAACTCACGGTAGATATAGCTCGGCTATGTATTCATTAGATAGAAATTATCGAAAGAGGTTTTATGAAAATTATTATATTCCATATGTTGAACACAAAAACACTCTTGGAGCTTTGTTCGGTGGAAACATAAAATCAGATTTCTTTAATGCCCAAACAAGAAATTATGGCTCTAGCAGAGAAGCTGCCTTGGATGCAAACAATATTCCTCTTTCAGTTTACGATAATTTAGTCGATACTGTAACAGATAATTTAGCTCCTTTACATAGATGGACAAAGTTAAAAAAGAGACTTCTTAAGCTTGATTCGTTTCACTCATATGATGCTTATGTAACTCTCTTTCCTTCGGTCAAGAAAAAGTTCTCCTACGAAGATGGGATGAAAATGGTACTAGATTCCTTAACTCCATTAGGAAGTAATTACATAAGCGATATTAAAGGTGCATTTGATAATCGTTGGATTGATGTATTTGAAACAAAAGCAAAAAGAAGTGGAGCCTACTCCTCGGGTACTACGTTTGGAGTTCATCCCTTTGTGCTTCTAAATTGGACTGATGAACTCAACGATATTTTTACTTTAACGCATGAGATGGGGCATAACATGCACTCTTTCTACACAGGAGAAAGTCAACCTTATCCGTATGCAAATTATTCTATTTTTGTTGCTGAAGTTGCATCAACTGTGAATGAAGCCTTGTTGTTAGATTATCTAATAGAAAAATCGGATAGCAAAGAAGAAAAACTTTCGCTAATTGAAAAACATATAAATAATATTGTTACAACTTTTTATCGTCAAACTCTTTTCGCAAAATTTGAACAAATAGTTCATAAAAAAAATCAAGATGGCGAAGCCTTAACACCAGATGTCCTTTCTAAACTGTATGGATAATTGCATCTGCAATTTTGGGGTGAGGCAATGACATTGGACGAAGAGGAAAAACACACATGGGCAAGAGTCCCTCATTTTTATTACAATTTTTACGTCTATCAATACGCAACAAGCTTTGCTGCTTCAGAAACGTTATCACGTAAAATAAAAGTAGAGGGTGATGAAGCAGTTAAAAAATATCTTTCATTTTTACACTCAGGAAGTTCAGATTATCCTATTGAAGTTTTGAAGAAAGCCGGAATTGATATGACAACATCAGAGCCAATAATTGCCGTTACAAAAAAAATGAATGAATTGTTAGATTTGTTAGAGTCTTTAACTTAAAATTTTAATTCCAATCATTTTGTTTAGAATCAACTCTTAATGAATGATATTCATTATTCTTTTTAGAATATTTTTCTTTGGTTGGTTCATTTTCCAAATTAGGATTTATGATTTCAACTCTTTTCTTTTGTGAATCGCGAGTTGGCCTTTTGTAAAGTTCAGCTTTTGATGAAGCTGGAACTTCTCTACCTGGTCGACTAGAATTGCTTTTCTGTCTTGATTTTGTTTGTACCTTCGGGTGATGCTTAATTTCGGTCTTTGGTTTTTTGTCAGGATTTGTAACTTTAACTTTTTTGTTCCTGTATTTACCCAGAACCTCATCTGAAGGAATATGCCCGTACTTCTTTCTGAATTTAAAAATAATGAAAGATATAACAGTCACAACTAATGCTAAAATTCCAACACTAAATAAACTCCAATAAATTACAGGTAATAATTCCACAAACACTCTTAAATTTTATTAACTTCAAATATAGACTTATTGTATGTTTCAATCAAACCAAATTTAAGTAA
>JAQIBQ010000146.1 GCA_027859005.1 Prolixibacteraceae bacterium
TATCAAAGTTAAAATAAGAAGAGTCGTTTAAGTGAAAAACAGATCCAAAACCACGGCATTCTTCGCCAACAAAAGCACCGATAATATTTGCATCTGATACTTTTTCAAAATTATCTGTAATTGACCCATTCAAGTTCACCATCGTTCCTGTTTCTTGAACAAGCCAACTGGGTTTGCAAAAATCTATACTTTCCACCAGACGAATTATGCCGCATGAATCCATATTGTCGTATGCAAAACCGCGGCCATTTTTTCCATCTGTTTTCCATACTAATCGCTGTGGTTCTGTGGTTCGTCCTTCATCTTGATCGACCACAACAACATCAAAACCAATATTCGCTAATTCTATTATTCTTTCTTTATTCATTGCTAAATCATCACTATTTTTCATATTTGAATATGGAATATAAAATTCTGCGACATAGTTTTCACCATTGGTTCGGTAGCAGCTTGTTCCTCCTGGATGATGTGTTCTGGAATATTGGTTTATCATAGACACTCCATTGTTTTTTTTATCCATTTGAGAATAAGAATAATAATGTCCAATATTATAATAGTCATTGCATCCGTAACCATCTTCTTTGTTCTGATTTATATCTAAAAAAACCTGAACGTTATCGAAATCGGTTTCAACACTACTGCTGCTGTTTGTTTCCCAGAATGGATAGTGGTCGTCATCCTCAACAGCAACCAGAAAATAGAAGCCATTATCGGCCCATAAACCTTTCCAGTAGGCAGATATTGTAGGAGTATTATTTACATATTCGCGTTCTAAATGGATCGCTTCGACTTGATCCCACAGTCCGTTTTCAATCCCGTCTAATTTGATGGCTTCATTAGTATAAGCGATTTCAACTGGCTCTTTATATAGATCAGGATCCGTAGAACAGTTAATCACTTCAAGATAAAAATGATTCGATTCGGTATAACCATTGTTATTGTATGCAACACAATAGTATACCCCAGAATCTCCTATTTTCAAATCTGAAATTACCAGATTTGAGTCATTAGAAATTTCCACATTGTCTTTAAACCATTTCAAAATATCGTAGGTGCCTCTTGCGAATGTGTTCGCAAGGTTTAGTTCTTGTACATCGCAAAAAGTAGTATCATTAAATAGTTTTGAAACAACAGGAGGCTCACCTTCTTCTTCAATATAGGAACTGTTTGTATTCGCGTTGTTTTTATAAAGTTTTGGCCAAGCACTGTTACTCAGACCAGTACTTGAACATATAACCTGCGCAAGTGATCCACCATCATTGCCATAATAAAATAAGTGTCCACCTGTACCCATCATTAGAAATTGAGTATTTCGGGGATAAGTGTTATTTGATGATCTGAGTGATTCAATAAAAGTTCCATCCTGCTTAAAGGCAGAGATACGGCCATTTGACAAAGCAGCGTATATAACTTCATCGTTCCCCACAATTGGAGTGGGATATTCATTACTTTCCTTTTTCCAGTTTAATACTCCATTTTTATTAATAGAATATAGCCAATCATCAGTGTTTGTTACATAAACATTACCATCAGCGTCAAGAACAGGATGTCTGAAATTTCCACCTCTTGTTGTATATTTCCATTTCAACGTACCGTTTAAATCTACCGCATAAAACACTCCGTACATACCTCCAAAATAAACTGTTCCTTCGTTATCAATGGCTGGTGATGTGTTAATGGCAGCGTCGGTTTGAAATTTCCATAAAAATATCCCATCACGATTTAAAGCATACAGACAGCCATCATTTGCACCAAAATGAATATTCCCTTCGGAACTTATACTCACCGTTCCTTCAATGCTATCGCTAATTTCATAGTTCCATTTTTCATTCCCCCATCGATCAAAAGATTTTATGATGCCTTTTTTTAGAGGTATTATTAATTGATTACCAGCTCCTATTGCAGGTACTAAACCCAATTCTTCATTGAGTTCTTTCTCCCAAATTGTTTCACCCGATAAGTCAATAGCTGATAATATATTTCCCGTCGGCTTATGAAGTGAGAAGATTTCATCATTATTGTTTAAAACCGGAGTGCCAAAATGTTTTCCTTTTCCACTTTTAATCCAATCAGAACCACCATATACAGAAAAAGCAACTAAATTATGTAATGCAGGTATATAGATCTTTCCTTCATTACTTAATGCAGGAAATATTTCTAGCTCCTCAATATCATAATCAATATCAATACCCACGCTCAATTTGGGCTCATCTTTTATCGTGAAATTTATGGTATTAGATCTTGATGTACAGCCATCTTTAACTATCTCGACAAAATATTTACCATTGCTTTTTGGTGAAAATGAATTTTGCCCCTCGTTCTCAATATAATTACCTTCGAAATACCACTTGTTTCCACTTTCATATGTTGATAGTATCAAATCACCTTGTTCTTTTAATACAGGTGCTATAGGATTAGGAAGAACATTCAATTGAAAAACATTAGATGTATCACTACCAAAAAAATTGCTTACAATACAATAATACTCTCCGGCCCTGTTCGTCGAAATGTCATTTATGTTTAAAATTGGGTTATTTGTAGTAGTTATTAGCGTATTATTGCAATACCAATTTGTTGTTATTGGCCTATATCCATCAACATTTACATTTAAACTAAAATCATTATCGACACATGCCTCTTGATTATCTATGACTTCTGCAATATGTGGTAGAACATCATCTGTGTCATTGATCGTTAACGAAAATTGTTGAATAGAATCCTTTCCTGCCCGATTAGAAACAACGAAATAGTAAGTCCCTGAATCATCGATGTTTGTTGGATTAAATGTTAAACTATTCATCTTTGATTGAACAATTAATGCATCTTCCTTATAAATAGAATACAAAAGAGGTTGGCTTCCAGTACTATTAATTACAAAAGAAATACTATCTCCCTTATTTAACTGCATATCCGTAAAGTCATCTTTATTAACAATTAATGGAGATGTGGCGTTTTTTGTATTGATAGATAAACTTCTGTTATGATTTCCTTGAGATTTTGCAGGCCATATTGAGTCAGATATCTTGTTACCTTTTGTACTATAGGCATGCACAGCATAGTAATCATGATTACTCGAATGTGATTTAAGAAATAAAGTGCCGTCGTTAGCTAATGTCATTGCAGAAGGCAATACAATATTTTGTTCTGGACCAACATGCTCCGCAACTCCATTTGAATTAATGGCACAAAGTCTTTTTTGAGTATCGAAAACATAAACATATCCTTCAGCATCAATAACAGGGGCAAAAAGTTCATCTACATAGGCTATTTCAAATTGCCATTCGATACTGCCTGTTTTATTGATTGCATAAAGCATGTTTCTTGAAGTAATATAAATAGTGCCTTCTTCGTTAATAACCGGGGAACAGCATTTGCCATTTAACTCCTGCTTCCAGATAAGTTCTCCTTCTTTATTTAAACAATAGAAGAATTTATCATTCGATCCAAAATAAATTTCATTTTCACTACCAATGGCTGGTGTTGACAGAACATCATCACCTGTAGTGTATTCCCAAAGTAATTTTCCATTAACCGATAAAGCAACAAGTTTATTATTGATAGTTGGAATATAAATATTGCCATCACTTGCTATTGCAGGAGCTGTTTCAACGTATGAATTCAGACTATAACGCCATTCAAGACTACCATCAAAACCATTTAACGAATAAATCTTTTTATTGATATCAAAGACGTAAATGTTATTATCGGCACCCATTGCTAAATCGCCTCGTAAATACTTACCAAAGGGATGATACCATATTTTGTTCCCCAGTTTATTTCTGGCTATTACTGCTTTTCCAAAATAATCCGAACGTGCACAAAAAACTGTTCCATCCTGACCTATTACAGGAGATGGTGCATGATAATTCATTCCCCCTAAAAGAGACTTCCATTTTTTGCTAAAATCATTGTTATACGCATACAAATACTCATTATCGGTAAAATAGAGTGTCCCATCATCCGAAACAGCTACAGATTGGTTGAGGTCTGCTGTCCATGATCGACTCCAAAGATGCTCTCCAAAGGCATAAAAATTGATTGAGTTTGATTTCGTTTTGCATCCGTTCTGTGAAAGATTTACAACATAATGATTTCCATATGCTTCGGGTGCAAAAGCATGCAAACTGGTTGAAAGTAAAGTATCGTTCCTATACCATTGAAACTTATTAGATGCATTTAAAACAGATAACTCATTTTGATTTCTTTCTATTTTAGGTTCCTTAACCTCATCGACATGAATTGTAAAAACAGAGGATGTTGTTACCCCATAATTATTGGATAATTTATAGTAATACTCCCCTTCATTATCGATTGATGCATTTTCAATATACAAGTTATTGTATCCTTGTTCAAAAGAGAGAATTTCACCATTTCGAAACCATTCTATTTGGATTGGATAAGTTCCTGAATAGTTAATTGGAGGAATATAATTGCTTCCTGCACACAGAATGGTATCATTTATTTTATGAACAATCGTTGGTGTTTTTGAATTACCTACATAGAATTGACCTGTATTTTTGGAATTTCCTTGTGGTATTCCCCATGCATTTTGCGAAAGGGGTGAATTGTTATTTCCAATGGCCGATACGGTGGAATGGTTTTGGGCAATAAGTGTACCATCTACTGCAAGACATATATTAAGATAACTTCGCTCGTTGTTGAATGGTAGTACCTCACCATTATATTTATTTATTTTTACTATTCCTCCGTAGTAATCGCTACTGGAAAAATACAATTGATCTTTAGATATCAGTAATTTATTATTGTTTACCGGATGGTTAAATTCTTGATATTTATTTAATTTGAAGATAAGTTCACCAGCAGGGGTAAAAGAAAGGATAAAACCATCACTTGTAGTATAAATCCTCCCATCATCGTCAATAACCGGATTACTAAAATTGGCCCCTGTATTGTAATTCCATAGAAGTTTTCCGTCCAAAGATGCTGCGAATAAAGACGAACCACTTGGAATAATAATCGTTCCGTTTGGCGAAATTGCCAAAGAATTTGCTGCCCCCACACCAGCAAGATTCCATCGAATATTCCCTTTGAGATCAAATGAAGTAAGTTTGTAATTGAGGTAAGTATAAATGTTTCCTTCACCGTCAATAACAGGACAGATTGAACTTGTTTCCCCTTCTTTTTGCCATAATATATTGCCCAATGAGTCGAGAACAATAAGATTATCATCTGTAGCAAAGCAGATGTTCCCTTGTTCACTTACAGCCAATTGATAATTTGAAATAGAATAATCTAAGCTCCAGTTTAGACCGCCTTTTATATTGTACTGTTTCAATGATGATTCTGTTATTACGAGTAAATTATTTCTCCAGATATAGGGCCTAGAACGAATATCTTCGTTAACGGAAATGGTATTTACTATTCTTCCATCAATAGCTAGTACAAAAACCTGATCGTTATTGCAGTAATAGATTAAATTATTATCGTCAACTGCAATTGGATTTGAATTGTAAAAGCTATTTTCAAAATCAACTTTCCAGAGTATATCCTCTCCTTTATTAACGTTAAACAATGAAGATTCAGAAGGACAGCCATTTTCTGACTCATTTACTGCATAATAATATCCATTTACTGGATTTGTAATCTGGAAGGCATGTGTTACCAGCATTGTGTCGTTTCTAAACCATGTAGAACCATCAGAATTAAGCAGAGATAAAACATCATTTTCAAAGGATATTATTGGTTTTTTTGGAGTTTCAATTATTTCAATTTGAAAAGCATTTATGGTGTCAATACCATGACGATTTTTAATTATGCAGAAGTAATTTCCACTATTTTTGATTTGGCAATGATCAAATTTTAAACTTGTGTTGTTCTTTTCAAACAGGAACTGGTTCTCTTTGTACCAAATAAATTGCATCGGATATTCACCAGAAACATCAAGGTTAATAAGAATATCTTCCCCTTCACAAAAGGAGGTGTCAGATGGATTTGAAACAATTTTTATCTTGCCAGTATATTTTTCGAAATTAAAACGCGTATTTTGATTATTGATTTTGGTCGAAGATAAACTGCTGTTTGTTTCGCCCAAACAATTAATGTAGATGCCTTGAAGGAGTCTATTATTGTCGACAAAAAACAGTGCGCCATTTTGAGTTAGGTAAGGTTCGGAATGAAAACCTTCAGTCAATTTTTCTTCCCAAATTTTAGTCCCATTCAGATCGAAACAATAGGCATAACCATTGTACGAAAACAGATAGATTCTATTATCCGCACCTAATATTGGTTTAGCTGAAGAATATATTTCGGCATTCACTTTCCACAATATTTTCCCGTTTGGTCGAATAGCGTAAAGAAACTCATCGACCATTGTGTAAATAATGTTGTTTTCATCGACTACAATCGGACAGCTAATACTAGAAGGCAAAGCAAGTTTCCATATAAAATTGTAATCTGAATCGTAGGCCTTTAAACCTCCGGAAACTCCTAATATCAATATTCCACTGTTAGTTATACCCGAATAGTTTGCATAGAGATTTATCGATTTTATAAGAACACCTTCTGACGACACAATTGAATACTCATCTCCAACTAAATGAATATTACCTGAGGGATCAATAAGTTTCAATGTGATCTGATCGTTAAAATCAATTTCCCATCTTTTAACACCGTCACTATTTAAAGAAATAATGTTTTCTCCTCCTGTTGCTATTATATCTCCATTTTTACCAATGGCCATTTCTGATGAGTGATTATTCAATTTTTGATTCCAAATAAGTTTTCCTTCACTGCTTATCATACATACTTCATCGCGGAAAGAGATAACAACGTTCCCGTTTGGATGAATTAGAACCGGACCAACATAATCTTCATTTAAGGAGTAAGTCCAAATTGTATCTCCAAATTCAGAGGATTTTACCAGCTTAGAATAATCCAAATAATAGATATTATTATCCTTGTCTATGGCTATAGAATTATTAATTTCTGAATTGGTATAGGTTTTAATTGAGCTTGGTATACTTGAATACTGGTAAATAATGTTTGAAAATGAACTACATCCAAAATTGTTGGTAGCAGCACAATAATAAGCTGCATCATCAGGCGATGAAAACTCAGAAGTATTTTCTTCAATTGGTTCTTCCTCCTGAAGTGAATACCAGTCGTAGGTTGATTCATCCAAATTCGAGACAGAAAAGTCTCCTGATAAATTTGTAATAGTTGGCTTAGAAGGATGCTCATTAACCTGAATTTGTATCGGCTCAGTTCTATCGCCCCCTTTACTATTATTAACAATAAATTCATGACTTCCTGTAAGTTCTTTACTCGTATTTGTTAACGTCAGGTTATAAAAGTCGCTATGAAAAATGCTAATGTCATCTTTAATCCATTCAATATCAATTGGTCTTTCACCTTTTATTCTGAAATCCAAAATATAATCACTGCCTTCACAGAATGAAGTGTCAACGGGTTGCTCAAGAATTTCAATTGGTCCGGAGTATTCTGAAATCCAGAATTTTGATCCATAGTAGTTTCTTTGTGAACAAGGGAATGAGCTATTGGCTAATCCTTCATAATTCATATCTAAGGCTAATATTCCTTCCCAACTATTTGAAAATAAAACTGTTCCACTAGGTGATATAACTGGATAAAAATAATTACTTCCTATATCAACGGAAGCTACTATTTCTCCACTATTCAATAGGGTATATACTATCCCATTAGATGCATATAAAAAGATGGAATTGTTTTTTGTGATAATGATGTCATCAGAGTTGAGTGTAGATGGTAATTTTTTCCTCCAACGTAGCTTTCCTCTCTTAGAAAGACAATCAATTTCTGCATTCCTTTTGGCCATAATAATATCACCATCTTCGTTGATCACCATTTGCCTGACTTCCGAATTTATTTTGTATTTCCATAAACTTCTACCCTTAAATGAAAAGGCATACAAAATGCCGTTTTGGATAAAATAAAGTTCCTGATTATTACCTGCCATTATTTTTTCAATACTCCTAAAGCCGAATGATTTACTCCATGCTTCCTTCCCTGTATTGTCAATTCTCCTTACTTCGTTGCTACTTGCAGTATAAAAAGACTTATCAGCATTAAGTATTGGATTTATATCATAATCTATGTTGTATTCTTCCAATATATCTCCATCAAAATTTAGTACTTGAACTATATTAGTACCTAGAATACAAATGAGCAAAGAATCGGACCAACTATATATCTGGGAAATAGTGTGTGAAGTATTAATTGTTTTACTATAATTTCCATCAAAAGAATAAATTTCAATCCCCTCTCTTATTGGCACAAGTATGTGATTTTTAAATACAAGAGGAGACATATACAATTTGGAGGTAATGCGTGTTGCCCACCTTTTTTCACCTGTCTGTTCATAGGCGTGTAGTGAATCATTCCTATCCACGAAATAGAAATTTGATTGATCATCGAAAACCAGCTCTGATTGAGGATTCTTATCTACTGTAAAAACCGTATCACCAACTTGGAAAGAATTGTTTTCAGAAAATAATAAATTACTAAATAAAATGAATATTGAAATAAGCTGGAAATTGGTAAACTTCTTATGCTTCATTGGGTTAAGTTTGGTTTGGTTTTTTATAAAAATAAATAAACTATAAAACTTTACCTAGGTAAAGTTTTATAATTTATGGAAATGATAAAACTACTTGAACTTTATCTATCTGATAATTGCACTTAAACGGTCAATTGCAGCACTTAATAAATCATATTGATAAATTTCCTTTAACTGTTTGATACAAACATTTGCTTCATTACTTTTAAAGAAAAAATTATTCTTATGGGTTTATTCAACAAACTTAAAGGCGAATTTATCGACATAATTGAATGGCTCGATGATTCGAACGATACCATGGTTTACCGTTTTGAGCGCTATCAAAACGAAATTAAGAATGGTGCGAAACTAACTGTTCGTGAAGGACAATTGGCGGTGTTTATAAACGAAGGACAACTGGCCGATGTTTTTACACCCGGAATGTATACACTTACAACAGAGAACCTTCCTCTCCTTTCAACCTTAAAAGGATGGAAATATGGATTTAACAGTCCATTTAAGGCTGAGGTCTATTTTGTAAGTACCCGTAACATAACCGCCCAAAAATGGGGAACGAAGAACCCAATAACCCTTTCCGACCAACGTTTTGGAATGCTAGAAATTAGAGCCTTCGGAACTTATGTTATACGAGTTCAAAATGCTCCAATTTTTATAAAAGAAATTGTGGGGACCGATGGCCATTTTACTACCGATGAAATTGCCGAGCAGTTACGTTCAATGATTGTTACCCGCTTTACCGATGCCGTTGGTGAAGCCAATCTTCCTGTTGAAAACTACGCCTCGAATGTAAACGAAATATCAGAATATGTTCACGGTGTTCTTCAACCAGAGTTCGAAAAATACGGTATTGAAGTCACAAAATTTCTAATCGAAAATGTTTCGATGCCAGAAGAGATTAAAAAAGAGATCTTCGAATTGAGTCGTTTAAATGCCATCGATTTAAATAAATTAGCACAAATGAAAGCTGCCAAAGCGATGGAGAAAGCAGCTGAAAATCAAAGTGGAACTGCCGGAGCCGGAATGGGTATGGGAATGGGCTTTGCCATGGCGAACCAAATGGGACAAACTTTTGGTGGAGGTCAACAACAACAACAACAAGCACAACCAGCGGCCTCTCCACCACCACCAATTCCTCCTGCATTAACATTTCATGCGGTTATAAACGGACAGCAAGCTGGTCCATACGATTTGAATACGCTAAAACAAATGGCGATGCAAAATCAGTTTACCAAAGAAACGTTAGTATGGCGCGAAGGAATGGCTAATTGGACGGCTGCTGGACAGCTACCTGAATTAAACAGCACCTTTATAAGTGTTCCACCACCAATACCCGGAATCTAATGGAAGATAAAACAGTAGGAACAGAAACTTTTGCCTGCACATCGTGCGGTGCAGATTTGAAATACAAAGCAGGAACACAACATTTAAGTTGCGAATATTGTGGAGCCAAAAATGAAATACCTCAACCTGAAGGTGATGTTGAAGAACTCAATTTTCATGCTTACCTCACCGAAAAATCTTCGAAAGAAAAAACTATAACAGAGCACTTTGCAAAGTGCGACAGTTGTGGAGCATCGTCAACCCTTGCACCTAACATTACTGCCAGTAGCTGACCTTATTGCGATACGCCCTTAATTGTTGAAAATGCAAAAGACGAAAGTGTGATTCAACCCAAATCACTACTACCATTTAAACTTTCGGCCGATGAAGCAAAAAATTCCTTTAAAACTATAGGAAATAACAATATCACCGAATTGGCGAGTCT
>JAQIBQ010000159.1 GCA_027859005.1 Prolixibacteraceae bacterium
TGGCTGCTCAAATTACTAAAGGTGCGGCTGATTTAATTCTTGCCAATAATTCTCATCCCGAAGCCGAAATTGATAAGGTTACCACTCCTAAAGGTATTACTATTACTGGTTTGAATGAAATGGAACATGCAGGTTTTAGCTCTTCAATTATTAAAGGACTGCTTGCATCGTACAACAAAATTGATCAGAAAGAATAATTTTTTCATCTAAATAACAAATAGTATCCATTCTACTTTGTGGTTAATAATTAAATCATGACATTTGTCATGTTTTAATTATTCATGCAGATCAGATAAAAATGCAACAATATAAGCGTATTGCAGTAAAAATAGGTAGTAATGTTTTGGCTGGTGTTGATGGGAGTCTTGATCAATCAAGAATTCAACATTTAGTTGAACAAATACAAACGATTAAAAATGAGGGTGTTGAGGTGATTTTGGTATCCTCAGGAGCAGTTGCTGCTGGAAGATCAGTACTCCCAGTCGAATCTAAAATGGATACCGTATCTGCTCGTCAGTTGTGGTCTGCAATTGGACAAGTAAAGCTTATTAATAGTTATTCCGATTTGTTTGAAAAGTATAATGTAACTTGTGCTCAGGTGTTAACAACAAAGGAAAATTTTAGTGATAGAAGGCATTATTTGAATATGAAAAATTGCATTTCTACCATGCTTGAGCATAAAGTACTTCCTATTGTAAATGAAAACGATACGATTTCGGTATCAGAGTTAATGTTTACAGATAACGACGAGCTTTCAGGATTAATTTCTTCAATGATGAATTGCGAAGCCTTAATAATTCTGTCTAATGTAGATGGAATTTTTAATGGAAATCCTACTGCAGAAGGTGTAAAGGTAATCCGTGAAATTAAAGCTTCTGATAAAAGCAAAGAGACACATATTCAGTCTAATAAATCGGGCTTTGGACGTGGAGGAATGCTAACCAAATATAATGTAGCACATAAAATTGCCCGAGAAGGTATCGATGTATTTATTGCCAACGGAAAGCAGGATGGTATTTTATTAAATATAGTTGAAGGTAAAGATGTACTTTCAACCAAGTTTATTCCTAATGGGAAAAAACTGAAAAGTAGTAAAAAATGGTTGGCCCATTCCGAAAGTTTTGCAAAAGGGGTTGTTGTTATTAATGAAGGTGCCAAAAAAGCACTATTTGATATAAATGCTAATAGTTTATTGCTAATTGGTGCCATTGAAATTAATGGGTTCTTTAAATCGGGCGATATTATTAGTATAAAAGATGAAAAAGGTAAGCATTTGGGAATGGGAAAATCGCAATACGACTCAGATGAAGCTCATACACTAATTGGACAAAAAGCACGTAAACCATTGATATATTACGATTACATGTTTTTGAACGAATAACTTCATTAGATCGTTAGATTTTTAGATATTAGACATCAGAAAAAATAAAAAACATTGCCAAACTTTTAAAATAAATACCATTAACTAATAGCTATTGACTAATTACGTTATATTATGGATTGTACTCCAATTTTTGAACAGGTATTAAAAGCAAGTAGAACTTTAAATCTACTTGATGTTGAAACAATTAATAAAGTATTGAACGAAGTAGCTGATGCTGCAGTTGCTCAAACCGAAGTAATTCTTATTGAGAACGCTAAAGACCTAGCGCGTATGGATCAGAACGATCCGAAATACGACCGGCTTCAACTTACTGCAGAACGTATGGAAGGAATAGCAAGTGATATGAGGAATGTTGCTAGTTTACCTTCTCCTGTTAGAAGAATATTATCTGAATCTGAACGTCCCAACGGGTTGAAAATATCAAAAGTAAGCGTTCCTTTTGGCGTAATTGGAATCATATATGAAGCACGTCCGAATGTAACTTTCGATGTGTTCTCACTTTGCTTAAAGTCTGGTAATGCATGTGTATTGAAAGGTGGAAGCGATGCAATTGACTCAAATACTGCTTCGGTGCAACTTATTCGTGAAGTGTTAAAAAAGAACAACATAAACGAGAATGTGTTGACGCTTCTTCCTGCAGGTAGAGAAGAAACAGCTCAATTACTGAATGCAAGGGGATATGTAGATTTAATAATTCCAAGAGGAAGTCAAAATCTGATCAACTTTGTACGTGAAAATGCTACCATCCCAGTGATTGAAAATGGGGCTGGTATTTGTCATACCTACTTCGATGAGTTTGGCGATAAAGAAAAAGGACGTGCCATAATTAATAATGCAAAAACACGCCGCGTTAGTGTCTGCAATGCCTTGGATTGTTTGCTTATAGACGAAAAACGAATTAGTGATTTGCCTTATTTAGTTGAATTAATGGCAGCTTCTGATGTTGTATTGTTTGCCGATGAGAAAGCCTATTCTGTTTTAGAAGGGAATTACCCTGCATCGCTTTTAGAGAAAGCAACAGAAGAATCATTTGGTACCGAATATTTATCCTACAAAGCAGCTATAAAAACAGTTGAGTCGTTCGATGCAGCACTTGATCATATTGCAGCTTTTAGTTCAAAACACAGCGAAGCAATTGTTTCTGAAAATGAAAAAAATATTGAAATGTTCCGTAAAATGGTCGATGCATCTTCGGTATATACCAATACATCAACTGCCTATACCGATGGAGCTCAATTTGGATTAGGCGCAGAAATTGGGATCTCAACTCAAAAACTACATGCACGTGGGCCAATGGCGCTTGAAGAATTAACATCGTACAAATACCTTATTGATGGACAAGGTCAAATTAGACCCTAACTTTCAACTTTCAACTTTTTACTCTTAACTTTCTACTCATAACTTTCAACTTTTTTTGAAATGAAACATTTTACCTCAGTATACGATTTACCCAGTCTCGAAATAGGTTTGCAAGAAGCTTTTAAAGTGAAAAAAAATCCGTATGATTTTCAACACTTAGGAAAGAATAAAACCATGATTCTCATGTTTTTCAATTCTAGTTTGCGTACACGTTTAAGTACACAAAAGGCTGCAGAAAACCTAGGGATGAAAGTAATGGTACTTGATGTAAATCAGGGAGCATGGAAGCTTGAGTCGGAGCGTGGAGTTATTATGGATGGCGACAAAGCAGAGCACTTGCTTGAGGCTGTACCGGTTATTGGCTCTTATGCCGATGTCATTGGGGTGCGTTCATTTGCACAATTCGAAAGTAAAGAAGACGATTATAATGAAATTATTTTGAGTCAATTTATTCAACATGCAGGTGTTCCTATTGTTAGTATGGAAGCAGCTACACGTCATCCTTTACAGAGTTTTGCCGATCACATTACAATTGAAGAATACAAAAAAGTTGATAAGCCCAAAGTGGTTTTAACATGGGCTCCTCATCCACGTGCTTTGCCACAAGCAGTTCCAAATTCATTTATTGAATGGATGCGTCAAACCGATTACGAATTGGTAGTAACTCATCCTAAAGGATACGAATTAGCACCAGAATTTATGGGTGATGTTAAGGTTGAATATGACCAGATGAAGGCTTTTGAAGGAGCCGATTTTATTTATGCTAAGAATTGGGCATCTTATACCGATTATGGTCAAATACTATCGCAAGATAGAAGTTGGACAGTATCTGATCAACAAATGGCAGTGACTAACGAAGCAAAGTTTATGCACTGTTTACCTGTGAGGCGTAACATGGTTGTATCTGATTCTGTTATTGAAAGCACTAATTCAATTGTTATTCAAGAAGCCTCAAATAGAGTTGTTTCGTGTCAAGCTGCTTTGAAAATTATTTTGGAAAGTCTTTAAAAATTCGATTATAGTATCAAAAAAAAGAGAAGCTAATTTAGCTTCTCATTTTTTTTGATGTAATAAGTAAGTATTACATCTTATCATATACTAATTGGTACAGTAATTTCAAAATATTGTGATTTAGTATTCTTTCTTCGTTTTAGCTAAAAACAATCAATATTCACTAATCAGCCAACTTGATATTGATTCATACATATCAAACCGATTGTATTGGAATAACAATCAGAATTAATAATACTGAAACTTGCTAAATCATTTTTTGATGTGCTTAATTTGATGCGATTTCTTAAAATGATTTTCCAACCATTATCTTTTGAGATTTCAAAAATAGTGATTTTAGTCTAAGTATTTGTATTGTTAGTGTAATAAATGTTGCTTTTTATCACATTCGAGTTGGCAATTTATGTGAGCCTTAAGCTTGTTTTCGAGTTGTTGTTGGTTGATTTTTATTTAAATTAAATTAATTTGATCTAAATAAGCTTTTGTTTGTTGTGTTTATTAAATAATTAAATTTATTTATTTTGAAATTATAAAAATGAAAAGGTTGAATCCCAAATATTTCTTATTCGTCTCCATTATATGGCTAATGAGTGTTGAGTTTGGATATTCTCAAAATATTTCAGATTCATTACTTGTATCATACGACTTAGGAGAGATTGTAGTTTTTGAAAGTTATAAGTTTAAAAATCAAAAAGAAGAGAAAAAATATAAGTCTTTAGAAGAAGATTTAAGAGCTATTTATCCTATTATTCAAATTGTTAGGGATGAATATAGTAGGGTTAGTAAGGAACTTGAAATGTATTATGAAGGCGATCGTGAAAAAAAGTTTCTAAAATGGTATGAAAATTATGCTCGTGAAAGCTATATGCATCATTTAATGGTTTTAAATGTAAGGCAAGGAAAATTATTTCTAAAAATGGTTTCTCGCGAGTTGAGTTATAGCCCTTTTGAGTTAATTAAAAAGTATCGCAATGGTTTTAGTGCTTTTATTTGGCAAGGCACTGCTCGTTTTTTTAAAGTAAATTTGAAATTGAAATATGTTAAAGATGAGCAGTCTATGATTGAGCATGTTATGAGAAAACTCGACGCTGAATATCACTATTTCACTAACTAGTATTTCATTTTATATTTGTAGTAAAATGCCAAATCATTTATAGGCTCTTTAACAATCTTATCTATCCTCAAGTTATAGTTATTACAAATTTCATTTAATATTTCTTTATAACTGAAAGCAATGGAACCACAAAAATAGAGTGGCAAATTTTCAGGATTAGAATAATGTAAAATGTTTCTTTCAATGAAAAGCTTAAATTGATTGTATACGATTAATCTACAGTATTCATCATCAATATTTTCTTCGGCAAATGGAGTGAAACCAGCCAAATAGCGGTTAGGCATTTGCATTTGATAAACTCTTTCCAAAACAAATTCTGTTGAGATATCATATTTGGTGCTAAATTTGGTTCGTAGATGTGGGGGCATTTGTAGTTTTAAATAGTCGGCACTTAATTGTTTTCCAATAGAAACACCGCCTCCTTCATCGCCAAGTATATATCCTAGTGACGGAATGTTGCTACTAATTTTACTACCATCCCAAAAGCATGAATTAGATCCAGTGCCCATTAAGCAAATAATACCAGCTTTATCGCCTGCTAATGCTAAACATGCTGCTTTTAAATCTGTATCAACTTCAATTTTGTCGCATTTGAAAATATTGAACAATGCTGAGTGTACTTTTTCTTTGTTTTTAGATGAAGAGCAACCCGCACCAAAAAAGTAAATTTTATCTAATTTATAAATATCAACACCAATTGCAGCTTGGCTTATAATTCCTTCTATTTCATTGCCTTTAAGGTTGAATGGATTAATTCCTGGTGTTTGAACCAAATCTTGTACTCGATCTGAATCAACAATGCACCATTGGGTTTTTGACGATCCGCTTTCTGCAATTAGTATCATAGCTTTTCTTAACGATATTTTTGTGAAGATATTTAATAAAATGGTTTGATATTAATTGAAAATAAAAAAACCTTGTTTTAGCACAAAAATATGCAAAAACAA
This sequence comes from Prolixibacteraceae bacterium, assembly GCA_027859005.1. GTDB lineage: Bacteria > Bacteroidota > Bacteroidia > Bacteroidales > Prolixibacteraceae > Roseimarinus. Next base: position 5,816 of record JAQIBQ010000159.1, read on the forward strand.
GGTGTTTAATTATGATATTTTATACCAATTACTTTATCGATTTTAATCTTTTCTCAATTGCTTTAATGTTTTGTTTTTGTTTGTCAATTAAGTTTTTTTGCAGTTTTTGTTCTTTCAAATTTGAAGCAATATCTTCCTTGTATTTCTCAATGTTTAATTCGTATTTTTTAATTTTTGCGTGAAATGATTTATTGTCTTTTTCCAGTTTTTTGATGAATTTTTGTTCGGTCTTTAACTTCTTTTTGAAAAACTTAAATTCGTCCGATTTTTTCTCAAAAGTATATAGCGTGTCTTTGGCTAAGCTAACTTTTTCCAATTGACGATCCTGATCAAGCAAATTGGTTTTTATCGACGATTCCATTTCCCTTATATTCGATTTGTTTTTTCCT
>JAQIBQ010000201.1 GCA_027859005.1 Prolixibacteraceae bacterium
AAAAATCTCACTTCATCGAGGAAGTGACTTGGCAATTCACTCTTCTTATTTAGTTCACGAAATATAAAAGATAAGCCAGAGTGCATTGGAATGTAATTTAAAATACTGGTTAAACTTGCTGTTATCTTTTCTACCGACAAGCAAAGTATATGATACAAGGTTTCATTATCAACCTTATTTTTCTTTGCCATTCCTTTTACTGCAATTGCATATCGGATACCTTCGTCGTAATCATTTTTCCAATTCATATTATGTCGATTTTTTCGCTCTTATAAACTATTGTATAAAATGTCGATATTTAGTAGTTACAATACTGTGATAATTCCTCGTTCCATTCAATTTAATTGGCTTACTAAAGCACTTCATGTATATTTTAAAAACATCGTTTTCAGAAAATCCACTTGAACTAAAATTTGTATTCAATTTGACTTGATTCAAAATATGATCAATTTCAAACTGAGAAGGTTTAATTCCTTTCAATTTTAATACAGATTTTATTGCAGCTCTTCCTGAATGTTTGCCAAATACAAACTTTGTTTGTGCACCTACCTCTTCAGGACGATAAGGTTGGTAAGAAAGTATATCGATAATAAGGCTTCGTGTATGAATTCCCGATTCATGTGTAAAGCAGAATTTTCCATTAAACGGTTTAGATGCATTGATTTTTCTTGCTGAAAGAATTGAAACTAAATCGCAAATACTTCTTAATCGTGTTTTTTTGATTCCTAAATCAATTCCCTCTGAATATTGAAGTGCAATAACCAATTCTTCTAAGGGAGTGTTTCCGCATCGTTCTCCTAAACCATTCACAGTAACACTAACTAAATCGGCACCTGCTTTTATAGCAGCCAGACCATTTGCATTAGCCATTCCAAGATCGTTATGTCCATGAAATTCAAATTCTACTAAAGGAAAATCAAATTTTAGTTTCTGAAATAATTCAAAAACAGAAAATGGATTCAGAATACCAACGGTATCGGCAATACGGATTCGTTGAACTACTTTGTATTTTATTGCGGTATTGATATACTTTATTAAAAAATTATAATCAGCTCTAGATCCATCTTGTGCTCCGATCGATACAAAATCAAAATGGGAACTTGCAAATTTCAAACAAAACTCCAACTGTTGTATCACCCATTGTTCTGTTTTACCAATAGCATTGATCTGAATTTCAGAAACAGGTAAAGAAAGGTTAACCATTTTCAATCCAAGATCGGCAGCATATTGCAAATCGGTTAAAGTTGCACGACACCAAACAGATAAATTGGCATCAAGTTCTAAATCGACCATCTGTTTTATGGCAAAACGTTCCATTTCGTCTATCGCAGGAGTGCCAATTTCAAAATCACGAATTCCGGCATCGTAGAGCATTTTTAAAATGTCAACTTTAAATTTTGAAGAGAAACTAACACCTGGTGCTTGCTCTCCATCACGCAATGTTGTATCTACCAGACGAATGTTTCTATTTTCACTCATATTTATTGCCTCTTACTAGAATTATTCACTTATCAGATACTTTTCACAAGGTTCTCCTTCTTCAATGGCATCCAAAATTTCATCTACAACATCTTCGCTATCTACTTTTCCATACCACTCATTATTAGGATGAATGACCATCACGGGTCCTTGTGAGCAAACGTTTAAACATCCGGTAGAAGATACTGTAACATCGAGACCTCTGTCGGCGCACTCTTCCATAATGTAGGGAATCAATTCGGCAGCGCCATTTTTATTACAATAGCCTTGTGCATCGCCGGAAACACGATAAGAGTTACATACTAAAATGTGATAATCTGGTTTTTTCATGTAAAATTGATTTTAAAGCCTCCGCCCAACCCTTCTCAAAAGGAGGGAGAAAACAGAATACGTTATTGATATATACTTTTACTTAATCTTACTTCTTCGGGGTATAGTCTTTAAATTAAGACTTTTGTTATTTTGAAAATAGAATGAAATGTTGCATTTCGCCTCAAGCCGGCTAGGCTCTTCATTTTTTGCTTGATCAAAAAACGGAAGCAAAAAAATCAAGGCTCCCGAAAAAATGTCATCCACCTTTTCTCAATTCATAAGTGCGGCCGGGTGATCTTCGAACTGAAAGTTCGAAGCTTCCCTGTCTACTAATGTATTGCTTCAAGTCGAAAAACATTTTTTCAAAGGCCAGTCGCTAGGAACGTATTTTTCTACGTAAAACTTTATTATAACAGATTCAATTGATAAAATCATAATCATCATTTTTTAAATTAGCGCTATATGCCTTTGAGGGAAGGTCAGTATGGGGCATTTTAACCGCAACATCCCAGACCTTTGCCTGTGCAGGCTGAACCACATTGTTGCATATCGCTTCGGCTAAGTGAACGAATTTCTTTTCCTTTAAAGATTCCATCGAGCCCTTCTCCAATCAAGCCTGTCATCTCGATGATTTGCATGCCAAATTTACCTTCAAGGATTTTCAGCGGTTTTTCTCCAATTCCAGCAACAAGTAATCCCTTGCAATCAGAAAATGTTTCACCTAAACGAATCCAACGTTCATCTCCGGTTCCTCTTTGTGGTGTTGTTCGTTGTTCAATAAATTTATAATCCCCATTCTCTTCTTCAAAAATATAGAAGTGAGGTGCCTCACCCAAGTGCATGTTCACCATTATTCCTTCGTTGGAGGCAACAGCCACTCGTTTGCTTGAAGCCGCTTTTCCGATCTGAAGGTTGGCATAGTATTTTAACATTTCAGCTGTATCGCTCAGGTCTTTACCAAGAAGACCTGCTGCGTCGGCACGACATCGGGCACAATGTGTCATTGGTTTCAGGTATTTAGCAACAATCTTCTTTAATTCGGCCAGTTCGGCATGAGTAGGTTCACGTTCATTTTCGAAAACGGTGCCTTTTACTGGTTTAATTGGTATTAAGTTCATTACTTCCGCACCGTATTTAGCTGCAATTTTTGCTACTTTTTCAACCTGATTATCATTTATTCCTGGAATAACAACCATATTTACTTTTACCACAAAATCGCGGTTTCCCAATTCTTTTAAAGCCTTCATTTGATTGTTATGCAAAAGTTCAGCAGCCTCACGTCCCCTATACATTCTTTTATCGTATCGAACCCAGCTATAAATTTTTTCTAATACATCAATATCGGTTCCGTTGATGGTTAAGGTTACGTGCTTTACTCCATATTTTTCCAAATCGTCGATATAGGGAAATACATCTAATCCATTGGTCGATAAACATGGAATTAATTGTGGCATCTCTTCATGCATTCCTTTTAAAACTTCAAAAACAACATCGGGTTGAGCAAATGCATCGCCTGGACCTGCGATACCTGTAACCGAAATGTTATCGTACTTTGAAGTAAGGTTTTTGACGTATTCAATTGCCTGAAATGGTTTCAGTAATGTACTTGTTACTCCAGGGCGAGATTCATTTACACAATCGTAATCGCGATTACAATAATTACACTGAATGTTACATTTAGGTGCAATGGGAAGATGTACTCGCCCGTATTTACCTTTTGCTTCCTTGTCGAAACATGGATGCCTTGCATCGTTGCTGTTCGACTTCGTTGTTTCCGGATTTGTAATTTTAAATGTCATACTATTCAGTTTTTGTAACCCCTCAGCCCCCTATAAGGGGAGCACTGAGAGCTAATTGTATGTTTTTATATTATTTATTATTCTTTAATGATTGATACTAGATTCACGTTTCTTGATACTGGATTTTTATCGAGCATCCAGTATCGAGTTTACATATATTTATACCCTACTTCTGATTTTGTTTGATTGAATTCAATCATAGAGTTCACAATCTTCTCAAACAAATCGTTGGTTCCTTCATAACCGATGTGCTGAATTCTTTGACCGCCCAAACGGTCGTGAATTGGAAATCCAATTCGGATAAGAGGGATATTTAAATTGCGTGCGATGTAATAGCCTTTGCTATGACCTATCATTAAATCAGGTTTTAACTCTTCACTTATCGTTGCTATATCTTCAAAGTCGGCATTACTCATGATAGTAGGAAGTTCTTTTTCTCCAGCTATCTCTTCAATTTTCTCTTTTAACAAACCACTTTTACCACCCGATGCAATTACAATCACATCAACCCCAATCTCATTTAAGAAGCGATAAATGGCCAACACTAAATCTTCTTCCCCAAAGATTACAGCTCTTTTACCAAAGACATATTTATGTCCATCGGCGTAAGCATCGATTAACCGTCCTCGTTCGCGTTCAATTTCAGCAGGACGTTCAACTCCCGACATTTCGGTAAGTGTGTTAAAAAAAAGATCGTTTGCCTCAACTCCAATGGGCCAAGGCAAAGACACCGAAGGAACTTGGTATTCATTTTCGAGGTAAGTAGCTGCAGTTTGAGAGGTTCCACCCCCTTTTTTATAGGTGGATTGTCCAGCCTTATTGAACACCAATCCAAATTGAATGGAAAGCAGAGCATCGGCCGTTCTGGCGATTTCTTCTTTTGGTGTACCTCCCTCTGGAATTCGTTTGTATTCTGACCACGAGCTTCCGTCTAATGTTTCAGAATAATCGGGCAGAAGCACATAATCCTGACCAAAACTTTCAAGTACATGTTTCAAATACCTTAAGTCGGCTGGTGAAAACATTCCGGGAAATATGTTGATGTGTTCCCCTTTTTGGGTGTGTTTTGCTAATGATGAAACTGCTCCCAACACAGCTTCGTGAAAACCATCGGCATGTGAGCCCTGATAGCTTGGAGTTGAAGCTGTAACGAATTTGGGTAAATTCTCCAATTCCGTATCGCGAATGTATTCCGACATAAACTGCTTAACATCGTCACCAATGGTCTCGCTTAAACAAGTGGTTGTTACTCCTAATACTTCAGGATTATATTGTTTTATTATATTACTAATTGCTTGATGTACGTTTTGTTTACCTCCAAATATGGTTGCTCCTTCATCAAAGTTCGATGACGCGATATCCACGGGTTCACGATAATGAGAGATCATGTATCGACGGATATATGTGGCGCAACCTTGTGAACCATGAATTAATGGCACACAACCTTTAATTCCTTTGTAAGCTAAACATGCTCCTAATGGAGTACAAAGCTTGCATGCATTTCTTGTTGCAATGTATTCTTTAACCTCACCATGTCCTCTGGTTAGACCATCTATCTTATTTGTTATTTTATCCTTCATAACCATAATTTATTATCATTAGTCATTAGTCAATTGTCATTATTTTCAAGTCATTGGCTTTACTGATGACTACTGTCTAATGACTTATTTCTAATGTATTTCCATACCGGACTCATCGCTGAAGCATATACTTCTTTCGCGAAATTGAGCATACCTTCGTAACCAGCTAAAGCCAATTTTCGCTCGTGGTTATGATCGCAAAAGCCAATTCCAATTTTATAGGCAATTGGTCGTTCTTTAACGCCACCTATAAAAATATCGGCACCCGTTTCTTTCACCATGTGTGAAAGTTCCAAGGGATTAGAATCATCAACGATGAAAGTGCCTTCGTCGCACAATTTTTGGAGCAAAGCGTAATCGTCTTCATTTCCCGTTTGTGAACCAACAACAACTGTTTGAACACCGATTAAACGAAGTGCCTTTACCAACGAGATTGCCTTGAATGCACCACCAACATAGATGGCTGCTTTTTTTCCAGTCAAAGCCTTACGGTATTTTTCAAGTGCAGGAACCAATTCCCCAATTTCTTCACGAACCAATTCTCTGGCTTTCTCCATTAATTCATCGGATTTAAAGAAGCGAGCCACTTCATAAAGCGCTTCACTCATGTCTTCGATACCGAAATAGGATACTTTCTTAAATGGAATTTCGTATTTTTCCTCCATCGATTTGGCCAGATGAATCATGGAACCACTGCACTGGACCAAATTCAATTTTGCATTGTGAGCGTGGGCAATGTTATTGATTCGTCCATCGCCTGTGATACTTGAAATAACATCAACCCCCATTCTTTTGTAGTATTTCTCGAGCATCCAAAGCTCTCCGGCCAAATTAAAATCACCGAGAATATTCAATGGGTATTTGCCTGTTTCACGGATTGAACCAGTACCAACAATTTTCTCAAGAACATCACAGGCTGCTTTGTAACCATCTTTTTTTGTTCCGCTGAAGCCTTCTGAATTTACAGGTAAGACTCTGATCTTTGTTTCTTGCTCAACTTTTCGGCAAATAGCGGCAACATCGTCGCCAATTATCCCTACAATACAGGTTGAATAAACAAAAGCCGCAGCAGGCTTATACTTTTCGATCAATTTAATAAGCGCTCCGTACAATTTTGGTTCGCCACCAAATACCACATCTTTCTCTTGTAAATCTGTAGAAAAACTTAAACGGTGAAGTTGTGGTCCCGATGAAAGTGATCCACGAATATCCCATGTATATGCAGCGCATCCTACTGGACCATGAATAAGGTGCAATGCATCGGCTATAGGATAAAGCACTACCCTTGAGCCACAAAACACACATGCCCTTTGACTAACTGAACCTGCGGCACTTTGTTTTCCACAAGCTATTTCAGTTGAATCTTTCCCTTTTGTGAAAACTTGTTTTTGTCTCTCTTCTAATACTTTAAACATAGGCTGGATTCTGATTACTGGTTGCTGGATACTGGATGCCAGTTATCCTCCCTTTTGCGAACAGTTGAAATGTGGTCGATAGAGCATTAGTCCTTTTTTGAAAGGAGGTGGATCGACCATTTTTTTCTGTTCCATATCCACCGGGATAAATCCCAGGACTATTCACATTTGCCCCTGCTAGGGTCTTAAATTTTTACTGAACAAATTAATTGCACTACCCCCGCGTGAGGGATTGGAGCGGTATCCTTTTGTTGACCTCGATAGTTATCGGGGGAAACAAAAGATTTAGCGGAAAGCCCGACCCGAGTATGCGAGGGGCACGCCCAAAATACGTTTCAAATCCCAAATCCCAATTATCAAATTTCCAAAAGAACAAATGACAAATTCGAAAAATCAAACCTGACAGGTTAAGGAAACCTGTCAGGATGGAATTTACATAACCAATTCGAATTTAGGTTCAGGACAGGTTGCATCGATTTTATCCATAAGTGCACCAAGAATTTTCTCGATTAAACGGATTCCACCGAGGTAACCAACTGTTGGAAAATAACTATGGCCTATGCGATCCATGATGGGGAAGCCATAACGAACAAATGGTATATTTTCGTCACGAGCAATGTATTTACCATAGGTGTTTCCAATTAGTAAGTCTACTGGTTCTTCCTTAATCCATTGGTGAAGTTGGAACATATCGGCACGTTCGCCATTCATGTACTTTGCTTCAGGGACCCGGCCTTTTAGTGAAAGTTCCATGCTAGGACCAAATATTTTACCGGGTGTTCCGGAAACAGTGTAAACCGGTTTCATTCCTATATCGGCTAAAAACTGAACCATAGGAATCAGATGATCAGGATCTCCAAATAAGGCAACACGTTTTCCGTATAAGTATTGGTGCATATCGGTAATTACATCAACCAAACGACCACGTTCAACATCAATTTGGTGAGGTACTGACACTTTACCATAACGACGAAGTGCTTTGATGTAACGATCGGTTGCCGAAAGTCCTATAGGAATTTCACGCATGGAGAATTTTACTTTTGTTTTAATCTCCAATTTTGTAGCTGCATCGCGAGCACAAAATTCACCCAAAGCAATGGTATGCGAGCTATCGCCCATGCTTTTGATTTCTTCTAAAGTTGTTCCTCCTTCAGGATAGAATTCGTGTTTCCCCGTCATTGGAGCATCAAGCACATCAGAGGTATCAGGCAAGAGTACCGTATCGATTCCCATTAATCCTGAGATACGTTTCAATTCTCTCATGTCTGAAGGTTCAACCCAACCAGAAATAATGTTTAGCTGATCTTTCTTACTCACAGAAACTTCGGCCAATTGACTTACAAATCCGCTTACCATATTTGCATAACCGGTAACGTGTGAGCCAACATAACTTGGTGTTGATGCATATATTACGTGTTTTCCTTCAGGAACTTTCCCATCCTTAAAGGCTTTGTCCACAATTTGTGGGAGGTCGTCGCCAATTGTTTCAGATAAACAAGTTGAATGAACAGCCACAATATCGGGGTTGTATATGGTGAAGATGTTATCTAAACCCGAAAGTAGGTTGGCCTGACCTCCAAAAACGGAAGAACCTTCGGTAAATGAACTGGTTGCAGCCATTACCGGCTCTTTATAGTGACGTGTAAGTGCAGTACGGTGGTAGGAACAACATCCTTGTGAACCGTGACTATGAGGTAAACATCCGTGCACTCCCAAAGCAGCATACATTGCTCCTACCGGCTGACAAGTTTTTGCAGGGTTAATGGTAAGCGCTTCACGTTTGTATTCTTTTGCTGTTGTATGTCGTAGTAACATAATTTTTCTTTTTAAAAGATTAATAGATAATAGTAGTGAGTAGTTAGATTTAAAAGATTGCCGCGCCTCTCCCTAAGGTCGAGTCTGCCAATGACGGGACTCTAGTGTTAGGTAAGGAGGGCTTGGCGGCTTCGCCGCCAAGCCCTCCTCCTTCAACAAACAGAACTCGTCATTGCGAGGAGACAAGGAACGATGACGACTGAAGCAATCTCT
>JAQIBQ010000169.1 GCA_027859005.1 Prolixibacteraceae bacterium
AAATACAAGTACAAAAAGTCTATTCTTCAAAATCTTAATTTTACTTGTTTTGGCTGCAAAATGTTACTATGCGTTGTGTGCCCTGAATGCTCATTAAGGGTACAAAATAATAAATATTATTAACATAAAGATGAGCAATGCTGTAATTGAGATGAAAGAACCTTTGTAAAGAGGTCATGCCAAGATTGAACCGAGCCTATACCATATAATGGTTAAAATCGTAGGACTCACAAAGCTTCGATTTATTAACCCTGATAAAGGCTGTACTTTCGGCAGGGAGAGGTTAGGCTCACCTGTCAAACCACCACTTACTTTTCACGGGTTGGTACTGAGCGTTGTAGAAACGGCCCCGAGTACTCGGGGTCAGGTGTGGTATAAGGAGATGAAAGAGGTGAAAGGAGCACTGGTTAAACCATTGTAGAGGCGTCGTAAGTAACTCCGTTGTTGCTTAAAATCCAAAGAGGTCAGCGACTCGCGGAGACAAGTCATGTAAATCGATTCTGTGAGAGGTTTAGGGGTGAGATTCCCCTTTGACTGCCTACTCGATCGTTTCACAAACCCATATTTTTCTAGTGAAATTTGCCTTTCCTATTTTACTAACATTGCAATAATCTAATAATCTCAATCCTGCGTTGCTAATCATGTTTGAAATATCAGAGGTAGATACAATAACTAGTCGATTTGTGATTTCTGCTGTAGACTTAATAATGTGTGAGATTGTATTATCGTCAGCATAGCTGAACAAATTGTAAGGCAGGTCAATAATGGCAGCCTCATACCTAAGGCTTATGTCTTTTATATCTGAGCAATATACATTTGCATTATAGTTGAAGTGAGAAAGATTTTCTCGTGCATGTTTACATATCTTCCAGTTAATGTCGCAACCCTCAATGTTATTTCCTGCAAAACAGGCTTCTAGCATTATTGTTCCAACACCACAACATGCATCTAGTAGTTTATTCTCTTTATTCCCTTTAGCTGCAATGTTAACAAGAGCTTTGGCGATACTTATACTTATTGAATTACTATATGAGTGAGGTTTTTCTTTGTGTTTATGCCAATCGAAACTGTTTTTTATTAAAATGCCAAAATACCAAAACCCCTTGTAATAGCATAAAGCATAAGTTATAGTTGGGTTATAATAATCAGAATCGCCTTCAATGCTGTAGCCAATATCTCTTAATTTTTTAAGTCGCATAGCATACTCTGTAGTATCACCATCCAAAACTACATATTCAACTTTGAAACCTTCACTGCATATTTTTCTATTTTTTATTTCAGTTATTAACGTAGAATAATCTTCAGAATATGAAATAATATCAAGTCTTTTTTTAATGAAAGCACTGCTAGACGGATCTGCTTTTATATCGGAAAAAAGCAGTTTATTCTTTTCTTCTTGGTTAAAAATATAGCTCGATTCGAGCTTGCATAAATCACTTTCATTATTGTTGTAATTGAAAGAATATATGTAGTTGTGTTTATGCATTTTTTTGAATTTTAAAAGCAAAGATAATTTTCTAAAATGATATTAAAAGAGATTTAATAATTGCAGAATTATTTCTAAAATGATTACGTATTATTTCGTCGAAAGCATTGATCTAGTACAGAATGCTGTTGATGATCGATTTGTTAATGGCAAATTGCTTGAAGTTAGGTATTTGTGTGTGGTTTTAGCTCTGCCAATTTTAAATTTTGCTGGGGTTGGACAGGTGGTTTTTCGAAAATACATTTTTTCCGATTTCTATTTTTGTATTAGGAGTTTTGACCTAGCTATAATTTTTGAATTTTCTTTTAGTATTATCCAATAGATTCCATTAATTATATGTTTAGTTGTTATCGCTTTTTCGGTAGAATAATTTTCTATTGAAAATATTTTTTGTCCAATTTCGTTGTATAAAATTATATTGAGATTTTGTTTTTTTTCGTTAAATGAAAAACGAAATGAATCACTTGAAGGATTAGGGTAAACACGGATAGATTTGATGTATTCATTCCTATTAATACTTAACGATTCCGAAAATTCAAATGCACCAATATCGTAACCTTTATGCATGGGTCTTAAATTCCCATTAAAATCATCTGCAATGTTTATATTGGCTCCAGAATCAATAGCTTTTGAATTACTTTGCAAGGAGAAATCAAGCCCTAATAAATCGACAAAATTTGGATTACCAGTTAATGAATTAAAATCGTTTCTGCTTGTAATTGAATAGGAAGAAAAATTGGAATAAAGATAGCTTGTAAAAGAAGGGAATGAAACAAATAACGTATCAGTTGAAGACGTTTGATAGAATAGATTGTAATCTAATTTTAGTTTGCCATTTACATTATCTTCAATAGCCAAGATAGAGCGTTTAGCATTGTACAGTATGTTGTTTCTTACATAAATCGTATCCGTTTGAGCGCTATTACTATCGAATAAAATATGTATTCCATGATAGTCAGGTCGTTGTGTTCCCCATCCATATCCAGCATTTAAACAAGTGTTGTTTTCAAAATAAATATTTGAAGTGATTGATGTTGATGGTCTATTCCAATATTCGAAAGATGATAATCCACAATTCCAGATTATATTATTCTGATACTTGATGTTCTGTTGTAGGGCTGTTGTAGTGTGATTTTGATTGCTAAGACCTGTGTCATAGATTTCCCAAATTTAACATATTTCAACAATAATGTTTGATGCGTTACCCCAAAATTCAATACCATTACCGAATCGAATTTTACCGTCCATGTTAAGGTCTCCTCCTCCGATATAAGATATTTCGCAGGATTTCACCGTAATATTTGTTGTATTTCCACCGCCAAAACCATGCGCACCTCCATATTTTATACTAATGTTTTCATAGGTTACGAAACTGGTGTTTTGTTGATTAATTATATGTTTTCTTAAAGCAAGCTCAATTTTTGAATAAAGGCTTGCAGGATTTGACGTTGAATAGATTAAAAGTTCTCTTGATGACAAATTGTACCAAAATTCATTTTGATTTTGTAGTTCTTTCAAATTCCATTTCTTAAATCCAACGGCAGTGGAATTATTGAAAATAATATTACCAATATCTGTTAAGAATGATTTGTTACATTTCCAGATATTACCTCCTATGCTTATCCAGTCTGAAGGATTATTAAAACATAAAGAACCTAAGATGGTAGGGAATTTTCCACTTGAATATGCTCCATGATATACATCTGAAGAACTATTTCCACTTCGGGGTAACAATTGACCTCTCCAAATTTCATTCTTTTTAAAGAGAATTGAATCTCCTGCCACAAAAGCAAAGGAATTAACTTGATTAATTGTTTTCCAAGGTAAATCTATGCTTATGCCCGAGTTTGCATCATTTCCACCGTTGGAAGATATATAGTAGGTTGTTGCCTCACTATTTAGCGAAATAAATAAGATACAGGTCAAAACGGTGATAATAATAAAATTCAATTTCATATTTCGCTATCAGAAAATTGTATGTAAGGTTGTGCCCAATAGAATTCGGGGGTGAGTGTTTTAATTTTGTAACATTTGGCTTATTAGTGAAACACTAAAAATACTCAAAAGAAACCAGCCTAAAAATCCTTCGAGTATGGTAATGTATCTTGAAACTCCTTTTACAGGTATTGCCCCAAAACCAAGTGTAGAAAAGGCATTAATGCTTAGTGTTGTGGAATTGAGTGCACGAACAAAACCTAAATAAATCATATAAATCAATAATGAAGTGATAACAACTAGACCAACAACTACTTTGCGTTCAGGCTTAAGGTTTATCCAGCGTCCTTGCAGCACTTCTGTTCTTCGGTAAATAAAAGATAATATTTTATGTCTGATAATTGAAAGTAGGTATAAGGGCTTACCCAGCAGCAGAATAAAAACAGGGATTTCAACCTTGCTTTCCCTCATTTCTTTTTTATAATCGGCATAAGTTTTCATATCCTCTATGTAATTCTCGGTATAGAAATCTTCCAATCTTTGCTCTGAACGGAAATATTGCATTATTTTCCGGTGCTGTTTAATCAGAAATGTTCTGTTTATACCATCCCAATCGCTGTAAAAAAAGAAGTACACCGCAGCGAAAATAAGAATTGTCCACATTGAAATGATAAGTGATTGTACCGGATTTGTCCCATACTCTGAAAAGTTTTTTAGGAATTGGTTAAACCGCCAATTGAACCATTTATTAATACTGGGATTCTGATGATATAAATAGTTATACCTTCTGGTTTCCATATTTTTCATTTGCTTATAACAAGCATTGGCCGATTCAATATCGCCCTGAGTTCTGTACATCGAAAAAAACTTTCTATACTCGCTGTTTAGTTCGTTGAATAGGGAAACATCGGAAATTAAGGTATCTGTTTTATTGGTATAGGCCGGTTGTTCATATTCGATATACAATCCAAGTCCTACGGAATCTAATTGGCTCCAATTAAATGAAGAATTGTCTTTCGGAAAATTAAATTTACGAGTTCCAAATGGTCGGTTAAACTTACAGTTGCAAACCATAAAATTTTCTTTTACGGAACAGTTCGTAAAGTCCACAATACTGTTGGCAAAATTCATATCCTGAAAAACGAAGACATCATATTTTCCACCGTAAAAAGTAAGTACTGGCGTCACCTCGGTAGGCAAGATCTTGCAGTGGCTCATATAAAATGTATTTATTTTTTTTTCATTCTGAAAAACCCTAAATAAATACTGAAAACTATGATTTTCTTTTTCATCTCCTATATTAAAAGGACTTTTAACAACCTTATGGTCTGTAGAAAACGAACAAGAACCAAATGAGAATTCATTAATTTGTAATTCATAGATAACAGTTCTTTGTAATATCGAACAATACTCAAATTGTATGACTCCCAAATCTGAAAAACGAAAGTCGAGCCCTTGCTTAAAGGTACAATTACGAAAAATGAGTTGAAGAGCTCCCGTACATTCATGAAAGGTGATATTATTCTGAAAAATTATATTATTGACTATAGTGGTTGCGTTATCAGGTAATTTGCAATTTTTGATCAAAATCAATGGGGTAATATGTATCTCTTTTTTTGTGGTCTTACCTAATTGCGTTGATCTGGGTTGATTCCATGAATAAAGCGAGTCTTTACTTTCATCGTAAAAAATCTCGGTGTTTTCTAAGCAATATTTCGGATCTTTGCATTTCTCCATTTCCCCAATCCATTCACTGATGGATATTTTTCTTTTGTAATTGTTTTCAGAAAATAGGTGAGCGGGAAAGGCAATCATACATAGTAGAATTATGAATAGAATTTTAACTGCCGTATTTGTTTTATTCATATCATTCGTTTTATTAGCTATGTAGAGAAATTGTTTGTTAGGTATTGTTCCGATTCCTTCGGAGGCTTGTTCTTTTTCTACAGCTGATTTTATATTTGTGTGCCACCTAAAGATACGATGAATAGCTGAAATTGGAAAACCAATTGAGCTACATTGGAATAGGATTGGTGTTTCTAACCGCAAATCAAATCAATGCTAGCTTTGCATGCAAAAGCTATTCGCTTTTTTTACTTCGCTCTATTTTTACTATGCGATTATATATGATTTCCGCTAAATTCCAGTCATATCCATCAAAGTAGTGATGATACTTTTAATGTGTCATTTTGTAAATACCCACTAAATGAAATTTGTACTCCATACCTATCATTCCAATATAACATCTGAACTCTTCCGTCTTTTTTTACCATTTTTATATGTGCTTTAATTTTATTCCTTTCATCAATTGATCCAATAAATATTTTATTACTAAGATTGATGTTTGGTGCAAAATCTGCGGAAAAATTTAAAGCAAATTTGCCGTAATCTGATAATTTGTTAATATGATCTGAATATTTAATAAAACATGAAACCGAATAATTAACAATAGACCTTTCGTATTCAGTATTGCAATTTTTTTCTATATAAAAATAGACCACGTTGTTCATTACGGAATATTCGAAATCATCAAAGTTAAAATTGTATTCTAATTTTTTCTTACAGCCCAAATAGAATTTAATTTGACTTTCAATAATTTTGCTTTCTTCGTTATTCTCATTCTCGTAAGTTGTCAATTTATTATTTAGTTTATTAATTATATCATCGTACCCTTCCATATTTTTTCTTCTTACCTCATTCTTTATTGATTCTAATCCTTCATCACTAAAATAATCTCTATAATCAATTAAATTA